>JBJERB010000031.1:30411-53339 GCA_051882055.1 Oscillospiraceae bacterium | reverse complement strand
CTAAATCTTTTGTGTCAACTTTCTTGCCGTCAATGGTAAGAGACGGATCCGGAGCGTCCTCAACAGAGGAATCGCTGTCACTTGTTGATGCACTCGAAGAATCGGAAGCCTTTGAAGAGCTTTCGTCTTTGTCGCCGCATGAAGCAAAACAGCCGATAGCTAATGTCAATGCTAAAATCATAGCTGATATTCTTTTAATCATAGAAAATATTTCCTTTCTGTTAAACATATAATTTATTATATATTTTTATTGTGATGATTTCATGATAATTTTTTTAATTTTTTCATTATTGTTAACAAACTAATTGTCTTTTAATAAAAAGTTGACATATTTATTTCAAAGGTTTATAATTGGCTTGTAAATTTGTTTTTTAAATGAGGAAAAATTATGGATTTCGGAAAATATATTGCTCATAAGGGCTTGCTTGACATGGATAACGGAATACCGGAGAATTCTTTGCCGGCTTTTGAACTTGCCTGTAAGAAAGGTATTTCAATTGAACTTGATGTAAGAATGACTAAAGACGGTAAAATCGTGACGTTCCACGATAAGTCATTGAAAAGAATGTGCGGAGTGGACGCAGATATATCTGATTTTACTTATGAACAGCTTTCAGCATTCGGACTTCAGAATACCAATGAGAAAATTCCCTTGCTGTCGCAGGTGTTAAAACTTGTGGAAGGCAGAGTACCGATCCTTGTTGAAATTAAAGATAGCTTCGGTCTGTTCGATATAGAAAAAAGAACATATCATTTGCTGAAAAAATATAAGGGCGAATATGCGGTGCAGAGCTTTAATCCCATATCACTGCTTTGGTTCAGGATTTTTGCCCCTAAAGTAGAAAGAGGTCAGTTGATCTCTAAGTTCAGAGGAAAGAAAACAGGGGAGTATCTGCTGCGTTTGCTTTGTGCAAATCCTACGGTCTGGAAGCTGATTTCAAAACCGGATTTCATAGCCTGTGACTTGCGTTCGGTGTCGTTGGAAACGGTTTTTAGTGCAATGGACTGTAATGCTGACTTTATTACTTGGACTGCCGATTCACCGGAACTGATAAAAACAGCGGAGCAATTTTCAAAATCCGTGATATGCGAAAACTTTCCGGAAAATTTTGATTTTTCAGATAATTATGTCGAATCACAAAATGACTAAAAAATCATCTGTATGAAAAATAATAATTATGTAAAATAACAAAAGTGAAAAAAATCACGAAAAATGCTTGACAAATTTCTTGGCGTGGTATATACTATGTAATGTAAACAGCAAAGGCGCTGTGGACGTTTAAGTCCGCAGTGCCTTTTATTTATAATTTATAGGAGGATTTGACTATGAATGTTCCCGAAATTTTTGGCAGCGATGTGTTTAATGAAGCTGTCATGAAGGAAAGATTACCTAAGGAAACCTATAAGGCATTGAAAAAGACTATTGCCGAAGGCAAACATCTTGATATTGATGTTGCAAACGTAGTAGCTAATGCAATGAAGGATTGGGCTTGTGAAAAAGGCTGTACACATTATACTCACTGGTTCCAGCCTATGACCGGTCTTACGGCTGAAAAGCTTGATAGCTTTATTTCACCAACCGATGACGGTCATGTAATTATGGAGTTCTCCGGTAAAGAGCTTGTTAAAGGTGAACCCGATGCTTCATCGTTCCCGTCCGGCGGATTGAGAGCAACTTTTGAAGCAAGAGGATATACCGCATGGGATCCTACATCTTATGCATTTATTAAAGCTGATACCCTTTGTATTCCGACAGCATTCTGCTCTTACGGCGGCGAGGCTTTGGATAAAAAGACTCCGTTGCTCCGTTCCATGGAAGCAGTTAATAAAGCGGCACTCAGAATTCTGAAAATGTTCGGTTCAAACGCTAAAAGAGTTACTGCTAACGTAGGACCTGAACAGGAATACTTCCTCATTGACAGAGAAATGTATGCTCAGAGAAAAGACCTTATATATACAGGACGTACTTTGTTTGGTGCTCCCGCACCAAAGGGTCAGGAACTTGAAGACCATTACTTTGGTACAATCAAGACAAGAGTTGCAGCATATATGGAAGACCTGGATGAACAGCTTTGGAAGCTTGGTATTTATGCAAAAACAAAGCATAATGAAGTTGCTCCTTCACAGCATGAGCTTGCACCTATCTACGGAACTACAAATATTGCTACCGACCATAACCAGCTGACTATGGAGGTTATGAAGAGAACTGCAAGAAAGCATGGATTCAAATGCTTGCTTCACGAAAAGCCATTTGCAGGTGTTAACGGTTCGGGTAAACATAATAACTGGTCAATCTCTACAGATACAGGCGTAAATCTTCTTGATCCGGGTAAAACTCCTGCTGAAAATGCACAGTTCCTTACATTCCTCGTAGCAGTAATTAAGGCTGTAAACGAGTATCAGGATCTGCTTAGGATTTCAGTGGCTTCTGCAGGAAATGACCATAGACTGGGAGCTAATGAAGCTCCTCCGGCAATCATTTCAATTTTCTTGGGCGATGAGCTTACAGAAATTCTGAAAACTATTGTCGAGGGTAAAGTTTATGAAGGCAATAAGAGAGAAGAAATGGAAATCGGCGTTGACGTTCTTCCTAACTTCCCGAAGGATACAACAGATAGAAACAGAACTTCTCCGTTTGCATTTACAGGTAATAAATTTGAATTCAGAATGCCTGGTTCAAAGCTTTCTGTAGCCGGACCTAATACAATTCTTAATACTATTGTTGCAGAAGTCCTTGATGGATTTGCCGATGAGCTTGAAAAAGCCGATAATTTCCAGGATACACTTGATGATTTGATTAAGAAAACAATAGCTGAAAATCAGAATATTATCTTTAACGGTAACGGTTATTCGGCAGAGTGGCCTGCTGAAGCTGAAAAGAGAGGCCTTCTTAACCTCAAGTCTACTCCTGAAGCAATCCCTCATCTTCTTGATGATAAGAATGTTAAGCTGTTTGTTAAACATGGTGTATATACAGAGGCTGAGCTTCGTTCACGTGTAGAAATTCTTCTTGATGAATATTGCAAGACTCTTAATATTGAAGCTCTTACAATGATCGATATGACAAAGAAGGATATTCTTCCTGCTGTTGCAACATATATCAAAGAACTGGCTAAGACTGCGGAACTTGCTAAGTCCTGCGGAGCAGAGGCAGAATTTGAAACAGATATGGTAAAGAGATTGTCAACCCTTGCTAATCAGACTTATAAGAGATTGGCTGATCTTGAAGACGCTCAGGTTAAGACCGGAGATATTGAGGACGTTCAGGAGCTTGCAACATACTATCATGACGTGGTATTTGCAGCAATGGGCGAACTAAGAGCAGTAGCTGATGAGATTGAAACTCTGGTCGGAGAAAAATACTGGCCATATCCGACATACGGTAAGATGCTGTTCTACGTTTAATCTGATAGTTTTAATAATATAATTTAATATAGTTTTTCTAATAGTTTTGTATATTTTTACTCTTTATCAACTATATATTTTCTAACAGATTTTAATGCACAATGAGGTGTATGATTATGGGGCTTGTTGTCCCTGAAAATCATACATCTTTTTTGTTGCAATAAATATTTATTTTAGGAGGAAAAAATTATGACTGAAGAAATCAAAACCGCCATAGAAACTGCAGTTGGCGATTCCACATTTGCTGTGTGGTTCTTGATTGGTGCTGCTCTTGTATTCTTTATGCAGGCAGGCTTTGCAATGGTTGAAACGGGATTCACCCGTGCTAAAAACGCCGGAAACATTATTATGAAGAACCTGATGGACTTCTGTATCGGTACAGTAGTTTTCGTTCTTATCGGTTATTCATTGTTAATGGGTAAAGATATCGGTGGATTTATCGGTACACCTTCACTGTCTATTTTCACAGACTATTCTAATTTTGACTGGTCTGCATTCGTATTTAACATGGTATTCTGTGCAACGACCGCAACGATCGTTTCAGGAGCTATGGCAGAAAGAACTAAGTTTATTTCATATTGTGTGTATTCAGCTGTAATTTCAGCAGTTGTTTATCCGATTGAAGCTCACTGGATCTGGGGCGGCGGCTGGCTTTCAGAACTCGGTTTCCACGATTTCGCAGGTTCTTGTGCTATCCATATGGTCGGCGGTATTGCAGCTCTCGTTGGTGCTGCTATCCTCGGACCCCGTATCGGTAAGTTTGACAAGAACGGTAAACCAAAAGCTATTCCGGGACACTCGCTTACACTTGGTGCATTAGGTTGCTTTATCCTCTGGTTCGGTTGGTACGGATTCAACGGTGCAGCTGCAACAACAGTTCCTCAGTTGGGTTCAATCTTCCTGACAACAACAATTGCTCCTGCGGTTGCAACAGTAGTATGTATGATCTTCACATGGATCAAGTACGGTAAACCTGATGTTTCAATGTGCTTGAACGCATCCCTTGCAGGTCTTGTTGGTATTACAGCAGGATGCGACGTAATGGATGCAGCAGGTGCAGCAGCAGTCGGTGTAGTTTCAGGACTTCTGGTATGCTTCGGCGTATGGTTCCTTGATTATAAGCTTAAAGTTGATGATCCTGTTGGTGCTGTAGCAGTACATATGTGTAACGGTATGTGGGGTACATTGGCAGTTGGTCTTTTCGCAACTGGCACAGCTCCCGGAAATGACCTTGTAGGTTTGTGCTACGGCGGTGGAATCTCACTCCTCGGAAAACAGGCTTTGGGTGTTCTTACAGTTGGTGTTTGGGCAGCAATTTGTATGACAATCGTATTCTTTGTAATTAAGAAGACAATCGGTCTGAGAGCTTCAGCTCAGGAAGAAATCATAGGTCTGGATGCTACAGAACACGGTTTGGTTTCATCTTATGCAGACTTCGCACCTGCAATGTCACAGGCTTCACTTTCTTATACAGCTGACGATGCAAAGAGCGTTGTTAAGGTTGAAAAACCGGTAGTTCCTGTTGAAAAAGCAGTACCTGTTGAATCTTATACAGCTCCTAATCCAAACGGCGAGCCTAAGATCACAAAGATCGTTGCAGTATTCAAGCAGACAAAACTTGGAGATTTCATTGCAGCAATGGAAGCTATCGACGTAACAGGTGTTACAGTTACAAACGTTATGGGCTGCGGAATGCAGAAAGGACGTCCCGAGTATTATCGTGGAGCTGAAATTCAGACAAATCTGTTGCCTAAGGTAAAAGCTGAAATAGTTGTATGTAAGGTTCCTGTTCAGACAGTTATCGACGCTGCTAAATCAGCACTTTATACAGGTCATATCGGAGACGGTAAGCTGTTCGTTTACGACATTGAAAATGTTATTAAGATCCGTACAGGTGAAGAAGGCTATGACGCTCTTCAGGATGACTAAAAATTAATTGATTTTAAGTGATGATGCATATTCCCATTTAATTATGCCCCATCCCACTTATAAATTATAGCAGAAAGCCCGTAACCGGTTTATCCGATTGCGGGCTTCCTGTATTTTTTGTTATTATCACTGAGCTTTCCATGGAGTCATGTTCAGACGAATGTAATATCCTTGGGGAGAAGAGCAGACGGGGCAGATTTCGGGAGCCTGAGTACCCTCAACAATATATCCGCAGTGTAAACAATACCATGTTTCTGTAGTATCAGATGAAAAAAGCTTGTTTTGTTCCATAAGATTAGCAAATGAAGCAAATCTTTCACCGTGATATTTTTCTATTTTGGCAATGTTGGTGAAATCCTGTGCTACTTTAGAAAATCCCTCCTGCCTTGCAATTTCGGCAAATGCGGGATATACGTCATCGCTTTCCTGAGTTTCGTTGTGATTCGCCATTTTCAAAAGCTCTGCTGTGTCTGATGAGATGTCTACCGGATATCCGCCGTCAATGCTGATTGTTTCGCCACCGCATTCTTTTAAATGATTGTAGAAAATCATAGCGTGTTCTTTTTCCTGATTGGCTGTGAATTTAAATAAATCTGCAAGTACAAAGAGCTTTTGCTGTTCAGCTTGGTGCTGAGCATGAGTGTAGCGGTTTCTTGCCTGGCTTTCTCCTGCAAAGGCACGCATAAGGTTTTCTTTTGTTTTGCTTGATTTAAAATCAGTTCCCATTTCTATTCCTCCTGAAAAATATATTACATTGTTAAAGTACCCTTGTCACTCTCATAAAGTATTAAAATTTCCTCTTCCTTTCCTGTTAATGCATTTACATATACAAGAATGTTCCGTCCTTCACTGTTAGAACATTTGAACTCGTAGCATAAAAGCTCTCGGTCACCGTCTGAGGGAATAAGTGCCAGCTGACGGTTGTTTACTGTGAGCATGGGAGATAGTTTTTTCTCCGCATCAAGAGGAGATATGCGATCGGTGCTGTAACTTCGCTTTTCATGATTGGTTAAGAAACCTCTTGCGTCATATCCCATTATTTCTCCGTTGTCTAAAGCTACTGATACTTTTATCAGGTCGGTGTAAACACATATATCATTGTCGCTGTAAGCGAAATTTACCGTTAAGATTCCATTGTAATTTTCATAATAGGTGGTTTTCATAGAGTTTATACCCAAATCTTCCAGGAATTGTTCCGCTTTTGCTCTGCCTTGATCTATTGAAAGAGATTCGGTTGATACAAGACGGCTTTTCAGAAAATATGAAAGATATCCACCGTTTTTAGTTACGGCACAGGTAATTGTGCCTTTAGGATCAGAGAATACCCATGACGGCATATTGCCGGCTTCCTCCGATACAACCGAAAGGTCCGTTGAGCTTATTCCTGTAGACATAGAAGCTTTTTGAAGGGCTTTCTTTTGAGATACTTCTGAAGCACCGGAGGTCATTTTCGGAGTCTTGTTTAAGATGTTTTCCGAAAACGGACCGTCATATATAAGCGTCGGGTATTTGTCAAATCCTTTTTCAAATTCTTCAAAGCTTTCTGTTATGGTGGGACTGTTGTTATCAGATTTAGACATTGCAGACGCTACAGAATTAAGAGATAATTCACCGCTGTTAATACTGTTTTCCAGTTCCCACATATCGTCACTTAAACTTTTTGAAAACTCAAGTAGATCTTCCAGGTTTTCATATTCCTCTTCGGTGATTTTCTCACCGTTTGATGATTTTCGCGAAAGCGACATTGCATAGTTTCCGACCTGGGATAGGAATTTGTATGTGTTTTCAAGCTGTAATTCCTTTATGGGCAGTTGTTCAAGGGCTGCCTTTGCCGTGGAGGAATCACGCCATAGCTTTTCTGCAAGGTTTTGCTGAAGCTCAGGAGTTCCCGCATAAATTTCCTTTTCAAGGGTGGTGTTGATGTTGTCTGTAGCAGTTGAAAGCTCTTCCACCGCTCTCATGTAAGAGTATTCCAATGCACGGTTGCTAACCTTGTTTTCATTCATCAACTGAATATTTCTTGCTACAAGTACTGCGGCAATAGCCGCTGCAAATGAAGATATTCTGATTGCATTTCGTTTTGATATAGTCATTTTCCGCACTCCTTTTGAAAATATCTTTCTGTTTGTCAGCAGTATTATTTGCCGAAAAATATAAAATATTCATCTCATCTTGACAATTTTTCTGTAAAATTAGTAGTCCGATTAAATCGGATAATCCATAACCGTTGAAAAATAAATTGATTTGTGGTATACTTAAATTGTATATGAATTTGTGAAAGGATAATTTTTATGATATACTTTGATAATGCAGCGACCACAGCTCCCAATGAAGGGGTTTGTAATGCTGTTGCAGAGGGCTTGAAAGCTTTTGGTAATCCCTCATCCCTTCATAAACTGGGACTTGATTCCGAAAAGCTGATTACTTCATCAAGAGAAATAATAGCAAAATCATTGGGAGCAAATATTGAGGAGTTATTTTTTACTTCGGGAGCTACGGAAAGTAATAATACCGCAATTTTCGGAGCAGCAAAAAAATTCGGTAAACGTAAAAACAAAATTGTCACAACATCGGTTGAACACCCCTCGGTTGCGGAGGCTTGTACTTTTCTTGAAAATCAAGGCTTTGAGGTAGTAAGAATTTCTCCCGACGATAACGGAATAATCAATGCGACCGATATAATTTCCGCTGTTGATGATAATACATTCCTTGTTACTTGTATGCTTGTGAATAATGAAAATGGGTTTATAATTCCTGTTGATAAGGCTTTTTCGGCAATAAAAAGAAAATATCCTCAGGTATTGACCCACTGCGATTGTGTTCAGGGATTTATGAAAATTCCGGTTAAGACAAAAAAACTTTGTGCCGATATGATTTCTCTCAGTGGTCATAAAATACACGGTCCTAAGGGGATCGGTGCTTTGTATATCAGAAAAGGAGTAAGTATTCCGTCGCTGATTTACGGCGGTGGACAGGAAAAGAGCTTTCGTTCCGGAACCGAATCTGTTCCGCTGATAAATGGATTCGGTAAAGCTGTTGAACAACTGAACCCTACTGTGTCTACAAGATTTGAGTATGTTAAAGGACTTCAAAACTATCTTTTTGAACAGTGTGAAAAAAACGGAATTCATGTAAATTCAACGTTTGATTGCTCGCCTTATGTGAACAGTATTTCTGTTGAAAATCTGAAATCCGAAGTGCTGCTTCATTTTCTTGAACAAAAAGAGATCTATGTTTCAAGCGGTTCGGCTTGCTCAAAAGGTAAAAAAAGCAGCGTTCTGAAAGAATTTAAAGTGCCTGAAAAATACCTTGATTCAACTATCCGTATAAGTTTTTCATCGGAAAATACAAAAGAGGAAATTGATATGCTGATGAGGGCAATTAATGAAGCAAAAGAAAAACTGTGTGGCATTAAGTGATAAACATACGTTTTATACTATATATAATATATAAGGATTGGAAAAGGATTGATTTTAATGAAAGAATTGATTTTGTGTAAATACGGAGAAATAGCTTTGAAGGGCCTGAATAAAAATACCTTTGAAAGCATTCTCATTAAAAATGTAAAAAGACGTCTGCGTTTTTGCGGTAAGTTTAAATATATCCATTCACAGTCTACACTGTATGTAGAACCCATGAGTGAAGATATTGATATGGACGAGGTTGTGGATAAGCTCTCTAAAATTTTCGGTATTGCAAAACTGTGCAGAGCGATAATGGTAGAAAAAAATATGGATTCTATCCTTAATGATACAATGGATTATCTTGAAGAAGCACTTGACGGAGCAAATACTTTTAAGGTGGAGGCAAAGCGTGCGGATAAAAGATTTCCGCTTAAATCTCCGGAGATCTGTGCTGAATTCGGACATAAAATTCTCGAACAGTTTCCCCATCTGTCGGTGGACGTGCATAACCCCGATGTTACCGTCACGGTAGAAATACGTGAAGAGCATGCCTTTGTAAATGCTTTGAAAATCGACGGAGCGGGAGGAATGCCTGTCGGCTCAAGCGGTAAGGCAATGCTTTTGCTTTCGGGAGGAATTGATTCTCCGGTAGCCGGATATATGATTGCCAAAAGGGGAGTCCAGGTCGAAGCTATACATTTTGAAGCTCCGCCTTATACTTCTGAGCGTGCAAAGATGAAGGTTGAAAAGCTGGCTGAAAAAATGGCGGCTTATTGCGGAGATATTAATTTCCATTGCGTTCCGTTTACGGAGATTCAGGAAGTGCTGAAAGATAATTGCCCCGAAGAGCTGTTTACTATTATAATGAGAAGACTTATGATGGAAATAGCTCAGCGTTTTTGTGAGAAGGAGAATATTCAGTGTCTTGTGACCGGTGAAAGTATCGGTCAGGTGGCAAGCCAGACGATGCACGCCATGGTTTGTACTGACGCAGCTTGCAGGATACCGGTGTTCAGACCATGTATCGGTCTTGATAAATCAGAAATTGTTGAGATCTCAAGAAAAATTGATACATTTGAAACCTCAATTTTGCCTTATGAAGATTGCTGTACTGTTTTTACTCCGAAACACCCAAAAACAAAACCGGTTCTTGCTGAAGTAGAAGCGGCACAGGCTTTGTATGACTTTGAACCGCTGATCCAAAAAGCCATAGATAATACGCAGGTTTATCTTATCAGAAATAAGTAAGGTAGTTTGGCTTGACACTTACTCATCATACGAAATATGTAATTATATGGTATTGCATTTAAAAATCAAAAAAATATAGCACGTCAAGTAAATTTACTTTATGATGATGGTGAGTAAGTTACATTTTGAAAAAGATGAAATTTTCTTGTAACTTTTCACAATTTAGATAAAATAATTACCATAATTGTAAAATGCAGATAATTATTTGCTTTAAAAAAGCAAAATAATAGTTAAATATATTAAACTACAATATAAATTATTCACAATTCAGGAGTTTTCTATGTGCAAAACGGTCAGAAATGAGGTCGAAGTGTTGATGGATTTTGCTAATGGTGACAAAATGGTAACAGAAAGTCTTGACAATGTTGCAAAGGCTGTTGTATCATGTCTTATGACAAAGGGCATTACTTTAAGCACTGCTGAAAGCTGTACCGGCGGAATGGTCGGTGAGGCGATAACTTCAGTGGCAGGTGCTTCAAATATTTATCTCGGCGGTGTGTGTAGCTATACCGAAGAGGTAAAAATGAAAGTCCTTGGGGTAAAGAAGAAAACTCTTAAAGAGCATACGGTTTATTCTCCTCAGGTTGCGTCAGAGATGAGTCTGGGAATTATGAAACTTATGGGATCAGATGCGTCGGTTGGCATAACCGGATTGGCAGGCCCCGGTGGAGGTACCGAGGATAAGCCGGTGGGAACGGTTTATGTTTCCGTAAGATATAAGGATGCGGAAATAGTTCGGGATCTTATGCTTTATAGAGAATATGAGAAATTGGACAGAAGAAAAATCCGTTTGTTGACTGCGGTCAAAACGCTTGAAATGCTGAAAACTCTTGTGGAGAGTTGCGAAAGTGAGGATGAGTAAATGTCTATGGCTAACGAGGTTTATAATCTTGCTCCGAGAGATGAAAGTAACTTTTTTGTCAGGTTTATAAAATATTTGGTGCCTTGGAAAGGCGACGATAAAAACGAAATCATAAGGAAGATTATCTTTATTTTTTCTATTGTGGTTTTCTGTGTGTCTGTAAATGAGCTGAAGGCTTTTTTGCAGGAAGACGCCGATGAGAAAAATTATGCTATTCAGGTCAGAAATGAACTTTCACCCGATTTTAACGACGACGGCATAGACGCAGACGCTTCGCCGGAAGCCGATTTGAAAAACAGAGTAATTCAGCCGTGGGCGAAAAAGCTGGTTAAAAGAAATTCCGACGCTGTGGGCTGGATTAAAATTCCGGATTGGAATGACAGCAGCGGAAATCCTTACATAGATTATCCTGTTTTGCAGTATGTGTCGGATAACACAGATGTGGGTAACGAGTATTATCTTCATAAGAATATTGATAAGCAATATTATGAGTCGGGAAGTATTTTCGCCGATTGTGTTGTTCCAATTGATAAGGACGGACAGCCGGATAATATTACTATCTATGGTCACCACATGAGAAAACTGGGTACGGCGTTTACTCATCTTGCCGAATATAAACAGGGAGTGGATTTCCTTAAAAAACACCCGGTGATTGAGTTTAATACTGTTTATGAGAGCAATCAGAAATACGTTATAATCGGCTGCTATATAGCTAATTCCAAGGAAAGTCAGGATAACGGCAAGATTTTCGATTATTGGAGATACCGTAATTTTGACGAAGAGCATACCTTTGAAAGTTTTATTGAGAATGTAAGAAAGTATTCATGGTATTCCAGTGATGTGGAGTGCGATGAAGACGATGATTATATTACACTTCAGATTTGTTCAAATGAGGTCAAAGATTTAAGGTGGGTAATAACCGCTAAGAAAATGGACGCTGAAGATAACCTGGATCTTATAGTTGAATCCTATAAGGAGAAAGCCGATAAGGACGTTTATTTCCCTCAATGCTGGAGAAATGTCTGGGGAAATACGAAAAAATATTTCGGCTGGGCATATTGATGCAATTATACCGGTCATGCCGGTGTAAAATATATTTTATTCTGCGTAAACTCACGAACGCAGAATGACGGCCGGGAAACCGGCTGTCGAGCGGACAGAATAATGCTGGATCTGTCTGCGGAAAGGTTTATGTGATAAAAAATGAAGCAGAAAAAAACTTTGAAAGGCATTTTCTCTTTTGATAAAAAGCCTTTTGGAAGGAAATCAGGAACAATGCTGAGTGCTGTTGTGGTTTGCGTGCTGGCAGTGGGAACTGTCGCTGTTTATGGCATAACTGCAAAAAACGAAATTAGCTCCGGCAGGGAAACGAAAACTGCAACAAATAGCACCACAACCGCAGTATCAGACTTGACAATCGATTATCGTAAAGCAGGAGCAGTCGGAAAGAATTTTGTTGAAGAAACGGAAGCTTCAAAAAACATAAATTCAGAGAAGACTACTGCCAAAGCCGTTGTAGAGACTTCGGCAAAAACAAAAACGACAACTGTCAAGACAACAACAACTTCGGTTAAACCGAAAACAACAAAAGCATCAGTGACTTCAAAAAAGGCTCAGACAACAAAACAGATAGTCAATACATATTCTTCGGGAACTGTAAATTATACTTCTGAAGAGTTTGAAATGATGTGCTATGTTCTGCAAAATGAGGCGGGATATTTGTCTGAAAGCAGTAAAATTGCCGTATCAAACGTTATTTTGAATAGGGTTAAATCTCCTAATTTCCCTAATAGTATATCAGGAGTTCTGACCTCAAATAATCAGTTTACGTCAATCAGAAATTATTATAACAGAACAAATCCTCCGACTCAGAATACAAGAAATTGTGTTCAGCGAGCATTAAAAGGCGAGGATAACAGTAACGGAGCAGTATATTATTATGCTCCTAAATATTGCGGCGGAAGCTCAGCACAGTGGTTTGAAAGCCTTAATTTTTGTATGGAGCTTGAGGGACAAAGATTTTTTAAATAATTGTGCAAATGCCACAAAAACGCAAAATGTAAATTGTATATACTAACAAAAAGTCAGGTCGTGTACACAATACGACTTGACTTTCTTTATGCCGCTGCTACAATAAAAATAAATGCAAAAAGATTAAAGAGGTAATTATTCGGTATGAAATTTCTCAAGAAAAAAACTGCGTTTGTTTTGTTGATAGTGTCAGTCTTGCTTTTGGCACCGGGGCTGAGCATATTTGCCTTTGATGTATTTAATTCAAAAGAAATAAAAACAAATCAATCTGCGGAAAAGCTGTCGGCGGAAACTGTGAATGCCTTGAATTTTCAGGATGTTATGAAATATCCCAAGGCAAAACTTTGCTATGGTAAAACAAATACCGAAGAAGAGGCTAATATAACTGCTGTTAAACAGACTGAAAAATCGAAAAAAGAAAAAATTGAAAACTTCAAAGTTTCTTCCCCGGAGGATTATACAGTAGTTTATGATTGCGATCCTGCTCCTCTTGATTTGTATGATACAAGAGATATATCAAATGAATATTATACCGTTTATGACTTGAATTCAGGTAAAACAGTGACAATTAACGCATTTGAAATGCTTTGCGAAATTGTGTATAATGAGATATCCGACGGCTGGGGTGCGGAGGCTATTAAAGCACAGGCAGTGGCGGCATATTCTTATGTAAGGTTTAATGATGAAACCGGAAGAGTTCCGACTGTTGGTCTGAAAACAGGATATTCTTCGGTAATTGAAAATTGCGTAACAGCAGTTCAGGGACAGGCTGTTACTTATGAAGGAGAGGTTATCAATGCTGTTTACAGTGCTTCCACCGCAGGCTGTACCGTGCAAAGCGGAGACGTCTGGGGAGTGCAATATCCTTATCTTGTGTCTGTGGAAAGTCCCTATGATGAAAACGACCCATATTACGGTATTGAAACAGTGCTTTCTGTCAGTGAAGTAAAAAAGCTTATTCAGACAAGAACGGATATACAGCTTTCCGACAATATAAAAAATTGGTTTGAAATCGATTCCGTTTATAGCCGAAAGCATATAGGAAATATGAAAATCGACGGATACTCTCAGTGTAAGTTAGATGGAACGGCAACGGATATAACCGGCATAACCCTTGCAGATATTCTCGGATTGCGGTCAAATTCTATAGATATTGAATATAAAGACGGGAATTTCGTATTTACTACCTATGGCTGGGGACACGGCGTGGGAATGTCCCAATGGGGTGCTTGCTTTTATGCCAATGCAGGTTATTCATATGACCGGATTTTAAGACATTATTATCTTAATACCGATTTGACGCTTACTGAGGAAAATGAAAAAGCAGTTGACAGAGGAAATAAATCGGAACAGGAAATTGAAGAGGAACAAACTAACGCCGTTATCGTTGATGATAACGAGGAAAACCGTTTGAATGTGCAAAATGATGCTTGCGGTGAATCTGCAATAGATGATAATACTTCTTCATCTGTCGAGAATGCCGATTTGACATGATAAATTATTTGGGAGGCTTATAATTGTTTGATATAAAGGAAAAACTTAAAAAATATGATGTGGTTCTGGCGTCGCAGTCACCCAGACGAAAGGAATTGCTGTCCTTGATTTGTGATGATTTCCGTGTTGTTCCTGCTAAGGGAGAAGAAATATATTCTTCCGATATCCCAACGGAAAATATCCCTGTTTTGCTTGCATTGAATAAATGTAAGGAAATTGCCGAAAATAATCCCGACTCTCTTGTGATCGGCTGTGATACCGTGGTGGTGCTTAAAGATAAAATAATGGGAAAGCCTGAAAATAAAAGTGATGCATTTGAAATGCTGTCGTCACTTTCGGGAAAAACTCATCGGGTAATAAGCGGTACAGCATTTTATGTGAATAAAAATTATTATACACTGTGTTCCGTTACGGAGGTTTGTTTCAGAAAGCTGACTGATGAGGATATAAACGCCTATATAGCAACGGGCGAGCCGTTTGATAAGGCTGGGGCTTACGGTATACAGGGGCTTGGCTGCCTGCTTGTCAAGGAGATTAAGGGAGATTATTTCAACGTTGTGGGACTTCCGTTGTCGGATCTGGCAGAAAAGCTGAATGAAGTTATCAGTTAAAGTAATCCTTCATAACCTTATGCTCGTACTGTGGATATAAAGTCAGACTGTTGTTTTGGTCAACAGTTCCCAGGAAGATGTCCGAGGGGTCTGAAAATCCTTGCTTGTGCATTTCTTTTAAAAGCCATTTCATGTCGTTGCCTGTGTATTTGAGGTTCCCTTCCATAACAACTCCGTCAAGTATAACATTTGTGACCAGCTTTTCATCAGGACGTTCCTGTCCTAAATCCTTTAAAGTAATGGGTCGCTCGGTGGTTTTGGGCATAAATGAAATCTTTCCGTTGTTTTCAAGAATGGCATATGCAATCTGAGAAATGTCAAAATATCCTGAGTTTCTGGCACGGGTAAGCAGATCTCCTGTGTCCAGCTTTGCGGTTTTTATGTTTTCTGGGTATATTTTTCCGTCTTCAATAAGCAACAGCGGAGTTCCTGAAAAAAATCGTCTTGCTTTAATGGATTTGATGGTCCAAATTGAAAGCAGGAATCCTGTAAGCCCGTATATAACCATTGCGGTTGCGGAGGTCCAAAGCTCTTTGTAGTTTGAAGAAACCGCCATTTCCGAGGCGATTGAACCTATGGTAATTCCGTTAATGTAATCGAATAGGTTAAGCTCAGAAATCTGTTTGTTTCCCAGAAGCTTTGAAATTAAGAACATTATGATAATCGAACCGAAGGTTGCTAAAACGGTTTTCAGAATAAACATATTAAAAGACCTCAGTTTCTTTGTAGTTTGTTTTTATTATGCGTAATGCTATGTAAATTATACCGTGAAAATAAAGCCCTGTTCACAAATCATGTCCGTTGTGCATAATATATAATACAGAATATGATGCTCACTGTATGAGGGGAATGATTAGAATAGATAATTGCTACGGTCAGAAGCTGAATCTTATAGCCGTTTCTCTCGCTAACGCAATTTCTGAGGGCTTGAGCGATGAAGAAATTAATTTGATTTCAACTCTGCTCCAGCTTGTGGGGGAAGCCCTTGCGGTCATTCCGGCGGCTAAAGATTTTTGCAGTAAGAATAACAGCATAGTAGAAAAGTAGTGCTGAGGCTTTGAGGGTGTCGGCACTGCTTTTTTATTTATCGGGCTTTATTCTGTTCATATCTGAAAAATTTACAAAAAAGTAAACCGTCCCTTGGGGAAATTAACTATAGAGCCGTTGAAATTTTTGTGAATTATCACGAATACTTTTTCAGTAACAGGGGTTGCTATTTATGGTTAAATGGTATATAATTATGATATGCAGTTTGTTGTTTTTGGCTATTTAGCACAATACATCTCATTATTTCTGCAAATAATACATAAGATTGGAGCGAACTGTCTTGAAAAAATATGACAGCACAAAAATTAAAAATATAGCTATTGCAGGTCACGCAGGCTCAGGTAAAACATCTCTTACCGAGGCTCTGCTTTTTAAAGGAGGAGTAACCGACAGATTGGGTAAAGTTGCTGACGGCAATACTGTTTCTGATTTTACCTCAGAGGAAATTAAAAGGAAGTGTTCTATCTATACTTCTCTTTCTACACTTGAAACTGATGAATACAAAATTAATATTCTGGATACTCCCGGACTGTTCGACTATGAAGCAGGTATGGTAGAGGGTATTTCTGCAAGCGGTTGTGTTATGATCACCGTTTCAGGTAAATCCGGAGTAAAGGTGGGAACTCATAAGGCTTATGACTATGCAGTAGAACACGGTAAACCAAGAATGTTTGTTGTAACAAAGCTTGATGATGATAATGCTAATTTCAATAATGTGCTAACTGAACTTAAGGCGGAGTTCGGTCCTACGGTTTGCCCTGTTGTGGTTCCTGTCATAGCAGACAGAAAAATAGTTTCATATGTAAATCTTATAGAGATGAAAGCATATAAATATGATGAAAAGGGCAACGCAGTTGAAACGGATATGCCAACCGCAGAAGTTGCGGCAAATATGGAATATCGTATAGACGGTCTTGTGGAAGCTGTTTCAGAAGCGGTTGCCGAAACAGACGAAGAGCTTTTTGAAAAATTCTTCTCCGGTGAAGCGTTCACACAGAAAGAGCTTATTGACGGAATACATAAGGGCATGAATGAGGGAATCATAACTCCTGTTACCTGCGTTTCTTCAACTACTATGGCTGGTATTGATATGCTTCTTAAAGAGATTTCTCTGTTGCTTCCTACTCAGTCGGATAATGATACAACAGAAGCTGAAGATAAAAACGGTGATCCTGTTGAAATTAAATGTAAATCAGAAGATCCTCTTTCTGCATTTGTGTTTAAGACCGTGGCTGATCCTTTTGTTGGAAAAATGTCGTATATAAAAGTATGTTCAGGTGTTTTGAAAACCAATACAGAAGTAGTAAACGCAACTACAGGAAATACCGAAAAGGTAGGAAAGCTGGTAAATCTGTGCGGCAGAAAACAGACAGATGTTACGGAAGCCGTTTGCGGTGATATAGTTGTCGCTACAAAAATGAATGTCAATACTAACGATACTATATGCGATCCTGCAAGAGTTGTAAAATTTGAAGCGGTTGAATATCCAAAACCATGTTATAAAATGGCTGTAAAAGCTAAATCTCAGGGTGATGAGAGTAAGATATCAGGTGCTATCGGCAGACTTCTTGAAGAGGATCTGACCCTCTCGTATGAGCAGGACGATTCTACTCTTGAGCAGATTCTCAGCGGTCTGGGAGAACAGCATCTGGCATCGGCACTTTCAAAGCTGAAAAATGATTTCGGTGTTGAGGTTGAACTCAGCGTTCCTAAGATCCCGTATAAAGAAACTATTCGTAAAAAGGTTAAGGTTCAGGGTCGTCATAAGAAACAGTCAGGCGGTCACGGACAGTACGGAGATGTTTGGATTGAGTTCGAGCCGTGTATTTCCGATGAGCTTATTTTTGAGGAAAAAGTATTCGGCGGAGCTGTTCCGAAAAACTTTTTCCCTGCTGTAGAAAAAGGATTGCAGGAGTGCGTTAAGAAAGGCGTGCTTGCAGGATTCCCTGTTGTAGGACTTAAAGCTATTTTGGTGGACGGCTCTTACCACCCTGTTGATTCCTCTGAAATGGCATTTAAAATGGCAGCTACGATTGCATATAAGGAAGGCTTGCCGCAGGCAGAACCAATGCTTCTTGAACCGATCGGAGCTTTGAATGTTACGGTCCCCGATGAAAATACGGGAGATGT
Organism: Oscillospiraceae bacterium; assembly: GCA_051882055.1. Lineage (GTDB taxonomy): Bacteria > Bacillota > Clostridia > Oscillospirales > Ruminococcaceae > FB2012. Next base: position 35,178 of record JBJERB010000031.1, on the reverse strand, counting down.
TATCGGCGAGCTTAATAAACGCCGTGGAAGAGTGCTGGGCATGACTCCTTCCGAGAATAAGAAAGGCATGACAGAGGTAACGGCAGAAGTTCCAATGGCTGAAATGGCAGATTTCACAATGATACTTCGCCAGATGACTCAGGGACGTGGATTCTTTACCTTGAAGAAGGAAAGATATGACCAGCTTCCGAGTAACCTTGTTGCAGAAGTCATTGCTAAAAATTCGGTAAAATAATATAATAATCCCTCGATTTGCGTCGAGGGATTTGTTTTATATAAAAATTCATTTTTTATTATTTAAATTTGATTGACTTTTAAGTGAAAATGGTGTATACTAAACAGAAATATATTTAAGTCGAAAAACAAATATCTGTGTGGGAGGTTGTAAAATGTTGAATGTTAACAGCATGAATGAAAAATTTGTAAAGGAAGGTCTTACTTTTGACGATGTTCTCCTGATTCCTGCAGAATCGGACGTAACTCCGAATATGATTGACCTGAAAACAACATTGGCTGAAGGTATTGTTCTCAATACCCCTATTATGACTTCTGCTATGGATACCGTTACCGAATCAAAAATGGCAATTGCCATTGCTCGTGAGGGCGGTATTGGTATTATTCACAAAAATATGTCCATTGAACAACAGGTTGAAGAAGTTGATAAGGTTAAACGTTCTGAAAATGGTGTAATTGTTAATCCTTTTTCTCTGACAGCAGATAAAAAGGTAGCAGACGCTGATAATCTAATGGGCAAATATAAAATATCCGGCGTACCTATTGTTGATGAAAAAGGTAAGCTTGTGGGAATCCTTACAAACCGTGACTTGAGATTTATTACTGATTTTGATATAAAAATTTCCGAGGTTATGACTAAGGAAAATCTTGTTACAGCTCCTGTTAATACGACTTTGGAGCAGGCACAGAAAATCCTTATGCAACATAAAATTGAAAAGCTGCCGCTGGTTGATGAAAACGGTATGCTTAAAGGTCTTATTACTATTAAAGATATTGAAAAGGCTGTTCAGTATCCAAATTCAGCAAGAGATAAAAACGGCAGACTCCTTTGCGGAGCTGCTATCGGCGTTACTAAGGACGTTCTCGAAAGAGCAAAGGCTCTTATTGACGCACAGGTGGATGTTCTGGCTCTGGATTCAGCTCATGGACATTCGGCTAATATTATTAATTGCGTTAAGAGTATTAAAAAAGCATTTCCGAATATTCCTCTTATTGCAGGAAATATCGCAACTGCTGAAGCGGCTGAAGCACTCATTGAAGCCGGTGCTGATTGTCTGAAGGTAGGTATCGGACCGGGTTCAATATGTACTACACGTGTTGTTGCAGGTATCGGCGTTCCGCAGATTACCGCCGTTTATGATGTTGCAAGAGCAGCTGCCAAGCATAATATTCCGGTTATTGCAGACGGCGGTATAAAATATTCCGGAGATATAGTAAAAGCTCTCGCAGCAGGAGCAAATGTTGTAATGCTCGGATCTCTCCTTGCAGGCTGTGAAGAAGCTCCGGGTGATGTGGAAATCTATCAGGGCAGATCCTTTAAAGTATATAGAGGAATGGGTTCACTTGCAGCTATGCAGTGCGGTTCAAAGGATAGATATTTCCAGACAGACAGCAAGAAGCTTGTTCCTGAGGGCGTTGAAGGACGTGTACCTTATAAGGGAATGGTTTCAGATACTATTTTCCAGCTTTGCGGAGGTATACGTTCGGGTATGGGTTATTGCGGATGTCCTAATATTCAGGCTCTCCATGAAAAGGCACAGTTTGTTAAAATCACAGGAGCAGGACTTAAAGAATCTCATCCTCACGATATTTATATTACTAAGGAAGCTCCCAACTATTCTGCACAAATATAATAGCATTGTAATATTAGATATATCCACAGTATATTAATATAAAAAATTGGCTGTCATAAATCTTTTTGACGATTTATGACAGCTTTTTTGGTAAATCATTGATTGTCAGAAGCAATAATGTTAGCTCCGTAAGTAAGCGTCAGTAAACTGTCTCCCAAATGGACATTTTCTACAACGATATTGTCGTAGTCAATGCTTAAATCATAATGTGAGAAGTTCCAGAAAGCTTTGATACCCAGACTTACCAGCTTGTCGGCAATAGCCTGAGTGTTTGCTTTTGGTATGCATAAAACGGCGACAGTAGGGGAGTTTTCATGACAGAATTTTTCAATATCATTTGTGTGCATTATTTTTATTCCCGCAACATCTTCTCCTGTGAGCTGAGGGTTTACGTCAAATATTCCGCAGAGATGACAGCCTCTGGTTTCAAAGTTTATGTGCATTGCAATAGCTTTTCCAAGATTTCCGGCACCTATAAGTATGGTTTTAAAATGTCTGTCCACACCTAAGATCTTGCCTATTTCATTGTGAAGCTCGGCAACGTGATAGCCGTATCCTTGCTGACCAAATCCACCGAAGCAGTTCAGATCCTGACGTATCTGGGAAGCCGTAAGCTTCATAAGATCTGATAATTCCCGTGAGGAAATACGCTCAACGCCTTTGTTTTTCAGCTCGCCTAAGAATCTGTAATATCGGGGGAGCCTTTTAATTACCGATGTAGAAATTGACCCGTCTTTTGACATGTATAAATACCCATCCTTTATTAAATATAGTCTGAAGTTTGACAAATAAATAACAATCGTAAGTTTAATTGTAGTCTTTGCCTGTTGGGACAAAGACTACAGTTAATATAATATCATTTCAAATTATATTTGTCAAGAATTTTATTGATAAAACAAATCCGTTGGTAAAAGTAAACAATTTTTAGAAGGGCAATTTTATTTGTAAACTTGCTGTAGGGGTCGGCATTTCCCTACGGACTGTAGCATGATATGTCTTTTACAGACAAAAATCCCCGCTTAAAGCGGGGAATAAAATTATTTGCCGAGAAGAACTTTGAGTCTTTCGTTTACTTCCTTGAGGAAGTCTTCGGTATTAACCTTTTTCTTGTTAGGAAGTGTTGAAAGCAGATAAAGGTCGCCTGTCATAACACCCTCTTCAATGGTCTGGATGGTTGCTTTTTCCAGCTTGTCAGCAAAGTCCACAAGGTCAGGAGTTTCATCAAGCTCGCCTCTTTTGCGAAGAGCACCTGTCCATGCAAATAGAGTAGCAACAGAGTTTGTCGATGTCTCTTCACCCTTGAGGTGCTTGTAGTAGTGACGCTGAACTGTGCCGTGAGCAGCTTCGTATTCGTATACACCGTCAGGTGATACCAGAACAGAAGTCATCATTGCAAGTGAACCGTAAGCTGTGGCAACCATGTCCGACATAACGTCACCGTCATAGTTTTTACATGCCCAGATGTAACCGCCGTTTGAACGGATAACTCTTGCTACTGCGTCGTCGATAAGAGTGTAGAAATATTCAATTCCTGCCGCTTCAAATTTATCCTTGTATTCAGCGTCGTAAATTTCCTGGAAAATGTCTTTGAATGTGTGGTCGTATTTCTTGGAAATGGTGTCCTTGGTGGCAAACCATACGTCCTGCTTTGTGTCAAGTGCAAAGTTAAAGCATGCTCTTGCAAAAGAACCAATGGAATCTTCTCTGTTGTGAAGTCCCTGAATAATTCCGGCAGAGCCGTTGAAATCATGAATAGTTTCCTTTGATACATTACCGTCCTTGTCGGTGAGTACAAGCTCAGCCTTGGACCCTTCCGGACATTTCATTTCAACGTTCTTGTAAACGTCGCCGTAAGCATGACGTGCAATGGTGATTGGTTTTGTCCATGTGGGAATGTACGGAGTAATTCCTTTAACAAGGATTGGAGTTCTGAAAACTGTTCCGTCAAGCATTGCTCTTATAGTACCGTTAGGAGATTTCCACATTTCTTTGAGGTTGTATTCAGGCATTCTTGCAGCGTTAGGAGTTATAGTAGCACATTTTACTGCAACGCCGTATTTTTTAGTAGCATTAGCCGAATCGATAGTTACCTGGTCGTTGGTTTCATTTCTGTGAACAAGCCCGAGGTCATAATATTCTGTGTTAAGGTCGATGTAAGGTGTGAGAAGGATATCCTTTATTTCCTGCCAGATTATTCTGGTCATTTCATCTCCGTCCATCTCAACCAGCGGTGTTTTCATCTGGATTTTTGCCATGTTAATTACCTCCTGAGTGTTATTTGTTAGTTATTAGATTACAGCGAAGCCGTAACTATAAATATGCTAAATTCCGATAATACAAATAATGATTATTTGTAATTGGTTTTAGTTTGATATATACTTGACAAATTTTCGTCATATGATATAATATAAATAGTAAAGGGTACTGCACAGCTTTTACAGCTTAGCGGTTATCTCCCAAAGATTTAGTGTTAAGAAACACCGTTACTTTGTCAGAGTGGGCGGTGTTTCTTATTTTTTATGTAAGAAACTCTATTTTTTCTTATGAAATATAAGATAACATAGAGTGATAACGCCGATTAACATTGAAGTGAATTGAAGCAATTCAGAAAATGTTTTCAAGAAAAGTTTTGTGTTTTGCGAAGCAAATTCCGAGGTTGTCGAGGAAAACAAAACTTTAGAGCTTGAGAACTTGTTCTCAAGGTTATCACCTCCCTTTCGGGAGTAACCGCCAATTTAAGCATTTGCTTAAATTTCCCGTTTTATGTACAGTACCCGTGGATAAGTATACCACGAGTACTGATATTTGTCAATTTCAATTATTATGTGTATAAAATTGTCATACATTACTTGAGTGACTCTCTTGTGTAATCAAGAAGTCCGCCTGCAAGAACAATGTC
>JBJERB010000031.1:24020-30311 GCA_051882055.1 Oscillospiraceae bacterium | reverse complement strand
ATTACTTGAGTGACTCTCTTGTGTAATCAAGAAGTCCGCCTGCAAGAACAATGTCTTTGGTTCTGCCTGTAAGTTCGCAGAGGACAGGAATTTCAACACCTGTGGTTTTGTTTACAACAGTAAGCTGAGTCTTGTCCGCTTCAATATCCTTGCGAACATCTGCAAGAACTATTTCGTCGCCCTGTGAGATCTTGTCATAGTCATCTTCGTTTACAAAAGTAAGAGGAAGAATTCCCGCATTTATAAGGTTTGCTCTGTGAATTCTTGCAAAGCTCTTGACCAGAACTGCTTTTATACCAAGATAAAGAGGAGCAAGTGCTGCGTGCTCTCTTGATGAACCTTGTCCGTAGTTTGAACCTCCCACTATAATTGATTTGCCTAAGTTCTTTGCACGTCTCGGGAAATCCTCGTCGCATACAGTGAAGCAATGCTGTGAAATAGCAGGAATGTTTGAACGCAAAGGAAGGATCTTTGCTCCTGCCGGCATAATGTGGTCGGTTGTAATGTTGTCTCCGACTTTGAGTGAAACAGCACATTCGATGCTTTCATCAAGGGGAGAAGTTTCAGGGAAAGGCTTGATGTTGGGACCTCTCAGTACCTCTACGCTATCCATTTCTTCAACAGGAGCCGGCGGAGTAACCATGTTGTCGTTGATTACAAACTGACTCGGCAGCTTGAACTCAGGCATGTCCCCTAAAGTTCTCGGATCTGTAAGATATCCCGTGAGAGCAGAAGCAGCAGCCATTTCAGGAGATACAAGATAAATCTGTCCGTCCTTTGTTCCAGAACGTCCTTCAAAGTTTCTGTTGAAGGTTCTGAGTGAAATACCTTTGGAATTAGGGGACTGTCCCATGCCGATACATGGTCCGCAGGCTGATTCCAGAATTCTTGCTCCTGCGTCTATCATGTCGGATAAAGCTCCGTTTGCGGCAATCATGTTGAGAACCTGCTTTGAACCGGGAGCAATGGCAAGTGAAACGTCAGGGTGAATGGTTTTGCCTTTGAGTATGTGAGCAACCTTCATCATGTCGACAAATGAAGAGTTTGTACATGAACCGATACATACCTGATCGATTTTCAGCTTTCCTATCTCTTCAACAGTCTTAACGTTGTCAGGTGAATGTGGACAAGCCGCCATAGGTACGATTTCTGAAAGATCAATGTCTATTTCTTCGTCGTAAACGGCATCGTCGTCAGCTTTAAGCTCTGTCCATACATCGGCTCTGTCCTGTGCTTTCAGGAATTCAAGAGTGATTTCATCGGACGGGAAGATAGAAGTAGTAGCTCCAAGCTCTGCACCCATGTTTGTAATAGTAGCTCTTTCGGGAACGGATAGTGTCTTTACTCCTTCACCGCAGTATTCGATAACCTTGCCAACTCCGCCTTTGACGGACATTCTCTTCAGTACTTCAAGGATTACGTCTTTTGCTGCAACCCATGGGGAAAGTTTTCCTGTAAGATTGACTTTTACGATTTTAGGATAAGTTATATAATATGCTCCGCCGCCCATTGCAACTGCGACGTCAAGACCGCCGGCACCGATTGCGATCATGCCTATGCCTCCGCCTGTGGGAGTGTGGCTGTCCGAACCGATAAGAGTCTTGCCGGGCACGCCGAATCTTTCAAGATGTACCTGATGGCAGATTCCGTTTCCTGGACGTGAGAAATAAATTCCGTGTTTTTTTGCAACAGAGCCGATAAATCTGTGGTCGTCTGCATTTTCAAAGCCTGACTGAAGTGTGTTGTGGTCGATATATGCAACCGAGCGTTCGGTTTTAACTCTTGGTACGCCCATAGCTTCAAATTCAAGATATGCCATGGTACCGGTTGCGTCCTGGGTCAATGTTTGGTCAATTTTTATTCCGATTTCATTACCTTTGACGAATTCCCCGTCAACAATATGATTTTTCAAGATTTTTTCTGTAAGCGTCAATCCCATATTAAATCATTCCTTTCACACAATTAAAATATATACTCTATTTTACCCCATAACTTGCTGCTTGTCAAGAAAATATCAATCTTTTTTAAACCGTATAAGGTTTTTCGTAGAACATTAGCCATATCATATATGTCTTGCAGTATAAATATTTCTGAATCGAAAATATAGAATATCGGACTCTAAATGTAAATATTGTTTTAACTTTTTGCAGGAGCTTGTCGCATTCCTGCAAAAAGCTTTTTTGTATAGGGTTTCCGCCCTTGACTTTTGGGTGGCCGTGTGTTATCATAAATAGTGTAATGGCAGATTTCCTGCATATTGTGGTTTTAATGTGGCAATAATATTCCGTGAGATTGAAAAATATTTTTCGGAGGTTTGCTATGATAAAAAACGAGGAACATGAAAGCGGAAAAGATGTTGAAAAAGAAGAGAATGATTCGGCGTTAAATGAAAATACAGACAGTATAAAAGAATACGGTCAGGTCGCCATACCCAATGCAAAGCATCTTATCCATTGCCTTAATATTATCGGACAGGTGGAGGGACATTATATTCTTCCTCCTCAGAATAAAACAACAAAATATGAGCATATTATACCGGCACTTGTGGCTGTGGAGCAGGATAGGTCTATTGAAGGCCTTGTGATTATTCTTAATACTGTGGGCGGAGATGTGGAGGCAGGACTTGCTATTGCAGAGCTTATTGCAAGTATGAAAACTCCCACTGTATCTCTCGTGGTCGGCGGAGGACATTCTATCGGCGTTCCGCTGGCAGTGTGTGCTAAGAGGTCGTTTATCGTTCCGTCGGCAACAATGACAATTCACCCTGTCAGAATGAACGGGCTTATCCTCGGTATACCCCAGACATTATCCTATTTCGATAAAATGCAGGAAAGGATAGTTCGGTTTGTCACCGATAATTCCGGAATATCTTCTGAAAAATTCAGGGAACTTATGATGTCTACAGGCGAGCTGATGATGGACGTCGGATCTGTGGTTGACGGTGAAAAAGCTGTTGAAATCGGACTTATCGACCAGCTTGGGGGGCTTTCCGATGCGGTGGAATGTCTTTATAAGATGATTGAAAGCTCTCCTAAGAATAAAGATTGAGGTATAGTATGCTTTATACAATAATAGATATATACGAGGTCATGAGGACAGACGAAATATATCCTTCGGCAGAAAACTGCAGCTTTTCACGAAATGAGGTAAAAGTCTGTACCGATCCTTATAAATACTTGTGAATAAACGGAGGTCTATATGGAATTTCTAAACACTATTTTTCAGGCAATTATACAGGGACTTACGGAATTTCTCCCTGTTTCAAGTTCGGGACATCTTTCTCTGTTTCAGCATTTTACGGGAAAAAGCGGCGAAGGAGCATTAATGTTTTCAGCCGTCCTTCATTTGGGAACGCTTCTGGCAGTGTTCTTGTGTTTCCGAAAAACAATAATCGAGCTTATAAAAGAATTCTTCCTTATGATAAAAGATATTTTTACAGGAAAATTCAAATGGAAAGAAATGAACGGCTATCGCCGAATGGTGATAATGATTATAATTTCAACAGCGTGTCTGATTCCGTTTTACATATTTAAAGATTGGTTTACTGGCATTGCCGAGGATAGCAGCATTTTTGCAGAGGGACTTTGCTTTCTTTATACTGCTGCTATTTTGTATATGTCCGATAAATGTACAAAGAAAAATAAAAAAGAAAAGGATATTACAACAAAGGACGCTTTGACCGTAGGATTTTTCCAGGGCGTGGCTTTGCTTCCCGGAGTTTCAAGATCCGGTTCAACTATTTCAGCAGGTCTGTTTTCGGGATTTTCAAGAACCCTTGCCGTTCAGTATTCGTTTATATTGGGTATCCCTGCAATATTAGGTTCTTGCCTGCTGGAGGTTAAGGACGCAGTTCAGGAAGGCGTGGTCAATACAAGCTTCGGACAGTGTGTTCTGGGATTTATAGTGGCAGCAGTGGTAGGCGTTTGTGCAATCAAAATGGTAAACTGGCTGCTCAAATCGGATAAATTCAAGATTTTTGCATATTATACATTCGCCCTGGGCGTTGTTGTGCTGGTTATAGCAATAATTGAAATGATTATGGGACATCCTATAACCATTGGCGGCTAAAGATATTTAAATAATTCGATTCAGCGTAGGGGTCGGCGTCCCCGGCGACCCGATTATCATAGTTCTTTAGGTAACGGGACGTCCCACCATAGCATAGCTATGGTTGACGCCGCCCCTATAAAATATTTACTTATTAAAATAATAGACTGAAAAATTTACCTTGAGCATTGAAAGGAAAGATTTTCTGATGGCGACAAAAAAAGCCTCTTCGGCTAAGACTGTAAATAAGAAGAAAAGCAGTGCAAAAACGTCTTCAAAAAGCAAAGCTTCTAAATCAGGAAGCTCTGCAAAGAAAAATAATACTGCGGTAAAATCTAATACCGCCGAACTGGTGAGAAAACAGGAAAAACGACGTTTCTGGTCTTTTATTCTGCTTTTTTACGGAATACTTGAAATATGCTTTACATTTATAAGAGGCGACGGACTCTGGGAAAAGATATTTGAAATTAACAGGGGTATTTTCGGTGTTTCAGTGTTTTTGTTTGGCCCTCTTATTATTTATGTTGCAATAATGATTGCGGTAGATAAGTCACGCTCTTCCGTAACCGCTAAAGTCATTGAAAGTGCTGTTTTTATGTTCCTTTTAAGCGGAGCCGCTCAGATACTGTTGGTGGGTAATGTTTACGGAGCAGGCTTTTTATCTAAGCTTAAAGGACTGTATTTCGACGGCGTAAGACTTAAAGGCGGCGGACTGGCAGGAGCCTTGTTCGGCTGGCCTTTGCTTGCAGGTTTTAAACGTGTGGGCGGAGGAATTATAATTGTAATTCTGACTCTGCTTTTCATTATGCTTCTTACAAATGTGACAATCCCCCAGATTTTCAGATTTGTATCCAAGCCTTTTGTCAGCGGATATAAAGCAGTAAGTAACGATCGTATGGAGCGTGCGGAGCAAAGACGTGTGAAGTCGGAAAATGAAGCTGATAAAAAGAAAGATTTAAGAGTCGATATAGCTAAATATTATCCGGACGATGTAAATGAACCTGAAAGCAGTGATAAAAGCAGTATAAAAGAAGAGCTTTTCCCATTTGATTCAGATGACAGTCATGAAGATGCTCAAAAGAATAAAGCGGCACAGCAGGAGGAGCTTAAAAATATTGCCAGAAAGGCTGTGTCAAAAAGAGACACAAAATCACCGAAAGAAAAAACGGTTAATGAACCTAAAGAAGTTTATATTGAACAAAACGGCCAGACAACTATGTTTGAAAAGGAAAATGCTGTTCCTGCCTATACATATCCTCCGGTGGATATTCTGAAGTTTTCTTCAAATACTGTTCCCGAAGATGTGGCTCAGAAAGAAATTCTTGAAAAGAGCGAAAAACTTGTGGAAACCCTGGAAACCTTTGGGGTAAAAACAAGAATTATCGGAATACACAGAGGTCCGTCGGTTACAAGATATGAGCTTCAGCCTGCGGCAGGAGTTAAGGTTAAACAGATTACTAACCTTGCAGACGATATAGCTCTTAACCTTGCGGCTAACGGAGTAAGAATAGAAGCACCTATCCCCGGTAAGGCGGCAATAGGAATTGAAATACCGAATAATCACCGTGACAGCGTGTCAATGAGAGAGCTTATTGACAGTGATGAGTACCGTAATGCAAAAGGGAAACTTACTTTTGCCGTGGGTAAGGATATAGAGGGTAAAATCGTTATCGGGGATATAGCTTCGATGCCTCATATGCTTATTGCCGGTACTACCGGTTCGGGTAAATCTGTGTTTACAAACTCTATTATTCTTAATATTCTCTATCATGCCACACCCGATGAAGTCAAACTTATACTTATTGACCCTAAAAAGGTTGAGTTCCCTATATATAACGGAATCCCTCATCTGCTTATACCTGTTGTTACCGAGCCTTTGAAGGCTGCAGGAGCTTTGGGCTGGGCTGTTAATGAAATGATGAGAAGGTATAAGCTCTTCGAGGCTAACGGAACAAAGAATCTTGAGGATTATAATAAGTTTGTTGATGAGAATCCCGATTTGGATAGACAGAAGCTGGCTCAGGTTGTTATTATAGTGGACGAGTTTGCAGACCTTATGCTGGCGGCGAAATCAGAAGTTGAGGAATCTGTAATGAGATTGGCTCAGCTTGCCCGTGCAGCAGGAATGCATATGCTTATTGCAACCCAGTCGCCGAGAGTCGACGTGCTGACAGGTCTTATTAAGGCGAATATCCCAAGCAGAACAGCTCTTTCGGTTTCAAATAATACGGATTCGAGAGTAAT
>JBJERB010000031.1:21203-23920 GCA_051882055.1 Oscillospiraceae bacterium | reverse complement strand
GCAAGGATTATGGACGAAATAGAGGAAATGGGTATAATCGGACCTCAGGAGGGTTCTAAGCCAAGAAAGATTAATATTACAAAAGAAGAATGGTATGAAAGACAGGGAATGACCTGATATAGCTTTTGTGATGCAATATTGAATTGTGGATTGTGCATTGGAAAGAGGTGTTTTGCATGGCGTTTATGCCGATAAGTAAACAGGATATGGTGGAGAGAGAAATAAAACAGCTGGATTTTGTTTATGTAATCGGCGACGCATATGTCGATCATCCAAGCTTTGGTGTTGCGATTATTTCAAGGATACTTGAGTATCATGGCTATACTGTCGGGATTATTGCTCAACCCGATTGGAATAATGTCAATGACTTTCTTAAATTGGGAAAACCAAGACTTGCATGGCTCGTTACGGCAGGAAATATAGATTCAATGGTTTCTCATTATACCGTGGCAAAGAAAAGACGTTCTGATGACGCATATTCCCCCGGCGGACGTAACGGAAAACGTCCCGATAGAGCTGCAACAGTGTATTGTCAAATGTGCCGGAAGGCAGCTCCGGAAATACCCGTGATTTGCGGCGGACTTGAAGTTTCACTGAGAAGATTTGCACATTATGATTATTGGAAAGATGCCGTTATGCCATCGGTGATGATAGATACGAAAGCCGATTTGCTGATATACGGTATGGGCGAGCATCAGATTGTTGAAATTGCCCGTAGACTAAATTCAGGAGAGAAAGCGTCCGATATAAGGGATATTCGGGGGACATGCTATCTTTGCGACCCGAAAGAAACACCTTTTGGGGCGGTGCAGTGTCCGTCGTTTAAAGAGGTCTCGGAAAATAAAACCTTTTATGCAAAGGCTTGCAGAATTCAGTATGACCAGCAGGACGAAGTTTACGGTAAAACTGTAATACAGAGACAGAATGATAAAATGCTGGTGCAGAATCCGCCTGCTTTTGCTTTGACCACCGAGGAATTGGATCTGGTGTATTCTCTTCCTTATGAAAGAACATATCACCCCTGCTATGAAAAAGAGGGGGGAGTGCCTGCTATAGAAGAGGTGCGTTTTTCCGTTACTCATAATAGGGGCTGCTTTGGATTTTGTAATTTCTGCTCTATTGCACTTCATCAGGGAAGAAAGGTTACCGTCAGAAGTGAAAAGTCGGTTCTGAAGGAAGCGGAATCCCTTACAAAATTGCCTGATTTTAAAGGATATATCCATGACGTGGGCGGCCCCACCGCAAATTTCAGAGGTCCTTCCTGTGAGAAACAGCTTAAATATGGGCTGTGTAAGGGTAAAAAGTGCCTGGCACCTACTGCTTGTAAAAACCTCCGTGTAGACCATACGGAATATCTGGATATGCTGAGAAAGCTCCGTAAAATCAAGGGCGTTAAAAAAGTGTTTATACGTTCGGGTATCAGATATGATTATCTGATCGAGGATAAAGACGATGAGTTTATGCGGGAGCTTATAGAACATCACGTCAGCGGACAGCTTAAAGTAGCACCTGAGCATTGCTCGGCGGCAGTACTTGATAAAATGGGAAAGCCCCATATCGAGGCATATAAGCGTTTTCAGAAAAAGTTTTATGAAATTACGGGACAGCTGGGTAAGGAACAGTACCTTGTGCCTTATCTTATGTCTTCTCATCCCGGCTCGACGATAAAAGACGCAGTGGAGCTTGCTTTGTTTTTAAAAGAAAACCGTATACACCCCGAACAGGTTCAGGATTTTTATCCTACTCCGGGTACATTGTCAACCTGTATGTATTATACCGAGCTTGACCCTTATACTTTGAAACCTGTTTATGTGGCAAAAAATCCAAAAGAAAAGGCTATGCAAAGAGCGTTGCTCCAGTATTATAAGCCCGAGAACCGCAGTAAAATAATTCAGGCTCTTGTTAAAGCAGGAAGACAGGATCTGATCGGTCACGGAAAAGGAAAGCTTGTGACTCCCGATAGGGAATATCTGCAAAAACAAAAGGAAAAGCAGGTAAAATCCAATATAAAACGACCAAATAAAAGGCGAAGATAATGTATTGCCCATAATAATTAGTCGTAAATAAAAAGGAAATGTGAAAATGGCTAAGAGGAAAAGTAATGATATTACAAAAATAATAGCGGCTGTTGCAGTGCTGATAGCTGCACTGATTTGGCTGTTTGATACATTTTTTTCGGATAAAAGCGGGGATAATGCCTACAATGCTCCGGTAGAAAGTATTTCTTCACAGGTCACTTTTGTTGATGTTGGACAAGGTGACGCAACTCTTGTGGTTTCAGGGTCTGAGGCTATGCTGATAGATACAGGAGAAAGGGATTCCGATAATACGCTGTTGAAATATCTGGAGGAGCATAATATAGATTCCCTTAAATATCTTGTGATAACCCACCCTCATACAGACCATATGGGCGAGGCGGCAGAGGTTATTTCGGAGATCCCCACGGATAGTATTATAATGCCTAAAGTAACGGGTAAAATGATTCCTACTAATTCAACATATAAAAACTTTCTGACAACGGTAAAAAAACTGAATAAAAAGATCACTGCCGCAAAGGATGAGTCTTTTTCCTTGGGAAATGTTCAGGTCATGCTTTTTACTTCAAAAGAGGAACATGATAATCTGAATAATTATTCGGTTCTGGTAAAAGTAATTGACGGAGAAAACAGTTTTCTTATTACCGGGGATTGTGAAAAAGAAGAGGAAAAGGAAATGCT
>JBJERB010000031.1:12496-21103 GCA_051882055.1 Oscillospiraceae bacterium | reverse complement strand
CATAAAAAGGATTGGTGATTTTAATGGAAAAGGATTTGTTTGCAAGAATTGAACAGCAGACGGCCAAAATGTCCAAAGGACATAAGCTGATTGCTAATTACATACTTTCTCACTATGACAAGGCGGCATTTATGACCGCACAGAAATTGGGTAAGAAAGTGGGAGTAAGCGAATCCACAGTTGTAAGGTTTGCTTCCGAAATGGGATATGACGGCTATCCGGCACTTCAGAGAGCATTGCAGGATCTTATGCGTAATAAACTTACCGCAGTTCAGAGAATAGAAGTAACTTCCGACCATATGACCAGAGATAATGTGCTTGAACGTGTGCTTTCGCTGGATATTGAAAAGATAAGAAAGACCCTTGAAAAGACGTCTAAGGAAGATTTTAATAATGCGGTGGATAAAATTATAAGCTGTAATGCAATTTATATTATCGGTGCAAGAAGTGCGGCACCACTTGCAAGCTTTCTGAATTATTATTTTACAATGATTTTCCCTCATGTAAAACTTATAAAAAATACAACTACAAGCGAGCTGTTTGAACAGGTAATGCATATTGATGAGAAAGACGTAATTATTGGAATTTCATTTCCCAGATATTCAAAACAGACCGCTAAAATTCTTGAGTATGCCAGCAATAGCGGAGCAAACGTTATTGCAATTACCGATTCAGTTGATTCACCTTTGGCACAGTATGCGGATAATCTGCTGTTGGCACGTAGCGATATGGCTTCTTTTGTGGATTCACTTGTCGCACCGCTCAGTCTTATCAACGCTCTGATTGCGGCCGTTTCCATAAGCGATGTGGATAAGGTCTCAAAGAGCTTTGAACGCCTTGAAAAAATATGGGAGCAGTATGACGTATATGAAAAGAATAAGGAGACTGATAAATGAATAATGCCGATGTAATAATTGTCGGTGGCGGAGCTTCGGGTCTTTTTGCCTCTGTTCAGTTCGCATGGCAGGGACTTGAAGTGCTTGTAGTGGAGCATATGCACATTTTGGGCAAGAAATTGCTGATTACCGGTAAAGGTAGATGTAATGTTACCAATAATTCAGATGTGCAGAATGTTATGGCGAATATTCCGAGAAATTCACGGTTTCTGTATTCCGCATTGAGTAGATTTTCTCCCGAGGATACTATGGCTTTCTTTGAAAGCCTGGGAGTCCCGCTGAAAACCGAGCGTGGAAATCGGGTGTTTCCCATAAGCGATAAATCATCGGATATTGTTAATGCTCTTGTGAATACCGCAAAAGACGCCGGCGTTAAGTTTGTTACCGATAGTGTAAAAGAACTTGTGATTAATAATGGCAGTGTAATAGGTGTAAAGGGTGTAAGGGATAGCTATTTTGCACCTAAAGTTGTTGTTGCAACAGGCGGAAAGTCATATCCCAAAACAGGCTCAACGGGAGACGGATATAAACTTGCAAAGCAGGCAGGGCATACCGTTACGGAGATTACGCCCTCTTTGTGTCCTGTAGTAACAGAGGAAAAAGAACCGGCACAAATGATGGGGCTTTCTCTTAGGAACTGTACCTTGAGTCTGTATGAAAAAGGTAAGGATAAACCGGTGTATTCCGAGCTTGGGGAAATGCTTTTTACTCATTTCGGATTGTCCGGACCTCTTGTGCTGTCCGCTTCGGCTCATATGAACGGAATAGTTAAGGGTAAATATGAGATTTCATTGGATTTAAAACCCGCACTTTCCGGAGAAAAGCTTGATAAACGAATCCTGAGGGATTTCGGAGATTTTCCCAATAGGGATTTTTCTAATTCACTTGGTAGACTGCTTCCGTCTAAAATGATAGACGTCATAGTTAAACTCAGCGGAATACCCGCTTATAAGAAGGTCAATCAGATTACAAAGGAAGAGCGTGAAAAACTTGTTGATCTGCTGAAGGATCTGCGTTTTTCAGTTAAGTCTCTTCGTCCAATAGATGAAGCTATCATTACCCGTGGTGGTGTGGATGTTAAGGAAATTTCTCCTAAAACTATGGAATCAAAGCTGATAAACGGTCTTTATTTTATCGGAGAAGTCCTTGATGTTGACGGGTATACCGGAGGATATAATTTGCAGATAGCCTTTGCAACAGCCTTTGCTGCGGCAATGGCATGAAAAAGGGTGACGTAATGGCGTTTAAAACAAATGTAATGAGAATATTTGATAAAATGAAAATAGATTATAAGGAGCATTGTTATGCCGATTCCGACGCAGTAAGCGGTACTGACGTTGCAAAAGTTATGGGAGAAAATCCCGAAAAGGTTTTCAAAACTCTTGTGACTAAGGGAAAGCCGGGGGATTGTTTTGTTTTTATGATTCCTGTAAATGCCGAGCTTGATTTAAAAAAGGCAGCGGCTGCCGTGGGGGAAAAGTCGGTTTCCATGATAAAGCAAAAGGAGCTGCTTAAAACTACGGGATATGTTCATGGAGGCTGTTCGCCGGTGGGTATGAAAAAGCAGTTCGTCACCACTGTTCATGTAACGGCTGCGAATTATGATACAATCATTTTCAGCGGCGGAAAAATCGGCTGGCAGGTTGAAACAAGCCTCGAAAATCTGAAAAAGGTTGTCCCTTGTGATACGGCTGATATTATAACAGATTAAATTTTTCTTGAAAGATTATTTATAATGTGTTATACTGTCAGTTGAATGTAATTGAAAGGAAGTTTGATTATGGGAATAAATGTTGCTCTCGACGGACCTTCGGGTGCAGGAAAATCCACTATAGCTAAAATGGCCGCTCAGAAACTTCATTATGTTTATGTGGATACAGGTGCTTTGTATCGCTCGATAGCTTATTATGTTATTTCTGAAAATATTGATTGTAAAAATAAAGATGACGTAGTGGCAGTGCTGGGGAAGATTGACGTTAAGCTGACTTATGATAACGGTTCCCAAAAGGTTATCCTTAACGGCGAGGACGTTTCGGATAAAATTCGTACTCCCGAAGTTTCAATGACTGCATCGTCAATATCCGCAATTCCCGAAGTTAGAGAATTTTTGCTGTCCCTTCAGCAGAATATCGCAAAGGAAAATAATATTATAATGGACGGCAGAGATATCGGAACTGTTGTTCTGCCTGACGCACAGGTAAAGATATTCCTTACTGCTTCTCCTGAAGAGAGAGCAAAAAGAAGATATAAAGAACTGTCCGAAAAAGGGGACAATTCAACCTATGAGGAAGTGTTGCAGGATATCGTTCAGCGTGACTATAACGATACCCATAGAGATATTGCTCCTCTCCAAAAGGCTCCCGACGCCGTTGAGGTGGATTCCAGTAATCTGACCCTTGAACAGTCTGTTGAAGAAGTATATAGGATAATTACCGAAAAAATCGGAGAGGTTTCAGATAAACCTGCTGAGAAAACGCATAGAATGATGAGAGAGCTTCCAAAAATTCAACCGGTTGTAAGAGGAAAAAAGCTTAGCCCTGTAAAAATGTTTTTCTATAAGATACTGGGCGTGATCGTAATGGCTGTTTTTAAAATATATTTTAATCTTAGCTTTGAGGGCAGAGAAAATATACCAAAGGACGGAAGTAATATTTTTGCTTCAAATCACCGTAGCTATACCGACCCCGTGCTTATCGCATTGCCAACAAGAGTACCGTGTTCGTTTATGGCTAAGGAGGAGCTGTTTGAGCAAAATATTTTGTTTAAATGGCTTATTACCGCTTTCGGTGCATTCCCGGTTACAAGAGGAAAAGGGGATACCGCTGCAATAGATATGTCTATGGATCGCCTGAATAAAGGCAGAAATCTTGTTATTTTCCCTGAGGGAACACGATCTAAGGACGGCAAAGTGGGTAAGGGTAAAACAGGAGTTGCTCTTATTGCCGCAATGGCTCAGGTGCCTGTGATTCCGGTAGGTATTAATTTTGAGGGCAAGTTAAAATTCAGAAAAAAAGTAGTGGTTCGCTTCGGTAATCCTATTAATCCCGAGGAGCTTCATGTTACTTCAACAAATCCCCGTGATTTGAAAATTCTGAAAACAAAGATAATGGACGAAATCACAAAATTGGTGTATTAAAATGTTAACAAAGTGTAAAATTTGCACCGCAAAGACCGCAGGTTTTTGTTTTGGTGTAGACAGAGCTGTAAAAATAGTGTATAATATGTTAGATAACCGAAATAATGTTGTAACGTTAGGTCCGATTATTCATAACAGAAATGTGGTGGCTGACCTTGAGGCAAGGGGCTGTAGGGCTGTTAGTCTCTCGGAGGTCACAAAAGACAATACGGTTATTATACGTTCTCACGGCGTGGGACAAGCGGTTTATGACGCTCTGGAACAAGTCGGAGCAGAAGTTGTGGACGCAACCTGCCCCTTTGTGGAGAGAATCCATAAAATTGCTTTTGAGAAATCCTCACAGGGCTATTCAGTGCTTATAGCAGGCGATGCCAGTCACCCCGAAGTTCAGGGAATAAGGGGTCATTGTGTTGGGGAATCCTATGTGTTCAATGACTGTGAAGAGTTTGAAAATTTAGTGAAAAACCAAAACTTTTTCGAAAAAAAGGTTGCAATTTTGGCTCAGACAACGTATAATAATAGAATGTGGAAAATATGCTGCGAAACAGCAAAGAGGATTGTTCCTGATGCGTTGATTTTTGATACGATCTGTAACGCAACCGCTGAAAGGCAGCGTGAAGCAAGGGAACTTGCAATGCAAGCTGACGCAATGATAATTGTGGGAGGCAGACAAAGTTCCAATACCCATAAATTGAAAGCAGTCTGTGATGAATACTGTCCCTGTTATCTGATAGAAAATGCGTCGGAACTGGGTGATATTGACTTATCCCTTGCAAAATTTATCGGGATTTCTGCCGGTGCATCAACCCCGGCTTATATAATCAAGGAGGTACAACAAACCATGAGTGAAATTCTTAACAATGTTGAAGAGGAATTTAATTTTGAAGAGGAGCTTGAGAAAACTCTCAAAAAAATACATACGGGGATGAAGGTAGAAGGTATTGTTACCGCTATTAATAACGGTGAAGTTATTGTAGATATCGGTACAAAGCATACAGGATATATTCCTGCAAACGAGTTGACCGACGATCCTACAAAGAAGCCTGAAGATGTGGTAAAAGTCGGCGAAACAATCTCCCTCATAGTTTTGAAAACAAACGATCAGGAGGGTATCGTTACTCTTTCCAAGAAAAAGGTTGACGCTGCATTGGGCTTTGAAAAGGTTGTTGCTGCTAAAGAAGCTGACACAGTTCTCGAAGGCGTTGTAACAAACATTGTTAAAGGCGGAGTACTTGTTGCAACAAACGGCGTTAAGGTGTTTATTCCCGCTTCACAGGCTACTCCAAGACGTGATTTTGATTTGAATAACCTGCTTAAAACAACTGTTAAGTTTAAGATTCTTGAAGTAAATGAAGCTAAGCAGAGAGCAGTAGGCTCGATCAGAGTCGTTGCCCGTGAGGAAAGAGATGCAGAAAGAGCTGAATTCTTTGAAAATGTTAATGTAGGCGATGTTGTAACAGGCGAAGTTAAGTCAGTTACAGATTATGGCGTTTTCGTTGATTTGGGCGGAGTTGACGGTCTTATCAGAAGAGCTGACCTTTCATGGACAAGAATTAAGCATCCTTCCGATGTTCTTAATGTAGGCGATAAGGTAGAAGTTACAATTAAGGATATTGATGATGAAACAAAGAAGGTTTCTCTCGTTTATAAGAAAGATTCAGAAAATCCATGGGAAATCTTTAAGACAAACTATGAGGTTGGAACAGTTTGTAAGGCTACAATAGTTTCAATTACTTCATTTGGAGCTTTTGCTCAGATCATTAACGGAATTGACGGTTTGATCCATATTTCTCAGATCGCTAATCAGAGAGTAAATAACGTTGCTGATATTCTGACAGTAGGTCAGGAAGTTGACGTTAAGATTATAGACATTGATTATGATAAAAAGAGAATCAGCTTGTCTATGAGAGCTTTGCTTCCTGAAGAGGATGAGGCTGAAACTGAGGCTGAAGCAGAGACTGAGGTAGATTCAGAAGCTGTAGAAGCTGAGGTAGAAGCTGAAGCTGAAACTGAGGCAGAGTAAGGTTGAATTCCTTGGGGACGAGCAATCGTCCCCGTTTTTGTTTAAATTCTTTTATAGGTGTAATAATAACACCTGTGTAAGTTCCCTCGTATGTTATTAATGTTCAGTTTTATGGTAGAGAAATCATATGAATATAAGAAACTAAACTGCTTATGAATGTAGAATAGAGGGAAAATGCTCCTTGTTAAAATACTGTAAGCTTTGCTATGAAAGGTATTGTTATGGAAAATTCAAAAAAAAGGAAAGCGAAAAAAAGGAAAAAAGAAACCAATCCGGTTAAAAGAGGATTGAAAATATTCGGTACTGTAATGCTTTCGCTTATTCTTATTGTTATAATAACAGGCTCTATATTTGCTACGGCATTGACTATTTATATTCTGAATTTTGCTGATACAACAACTACAATCAGTCTGGATAACGGTGTTGTTTCAAGTAATATATCCCGTTTTCTTTATGAGAATCCCGACTATGATGAGAATGATGAGGATTCAAATCAGTATGAACTTTATTATGCTTTGAAAAACCCAAATAAACGTGCGGTGTGGGTGGATCTTGAAGATATTCCCGACTACGTCGCCGACGCTTATGTTTGTACTGAGGACGAGCGATTCAGAGATCACGACGGCGTTGATTTTAAGCGTACATTGAGTAGTATTGCTTATACGCTTTTGGGAAATCAGCAGGGCGGTTCTACCATTACACAGCAGACAATTAAAAATGTTACCGGTGATAAGGTAGCGACAGGTGCACAGGGCGTCGAACGTAAGATTCGTGAGATCTTCCGTGCAATAAATGTGGAAAAGACATACACTAAAGAAGAAATACTTCAGTGTTATTTGAATATTATCCCTTTGGGCGATGGAAAACAGGATATAATCGGAGTTCAGGCTGCCGCAAATTATTATTTCGGTAAGGATGTTTCCGAGCTGACTCTTGCCGAAGCTGCGTCTTTGGCAGGTATGACAAAAGCTCCCACTACTTATAATCCTAATACTAATCCGGAGGCAAATAAGAAAAGACAGATCTATTGCTTGAATAAAATGCTTGAAAACGGTGCAATTTCCGATGAGGAATACGATGAGGCTGTTAAACAGAAGCTTACAATAACGGCAGATCCCGATTTCACCAGCGATAAACAGTATGAGGGCGAAAATGAAGATCAGGGACCTACTTCTTACTTTGTAGATGCCGCTATTAATCAGGCTGTAAGTATAATTTCACAGAAATATGGTATAACTACCGAAGAAGCGTCTACAAGACTTTACGACGGCGGATATACCGTGTATACAACTGTTGATATTAATATGCAGGAAAAAGTCGAAAAGGAAATGCAGGACGATAGCAATTTCCAAAGCTATGCCCTTGATTCGGATAAGCTGCTTTCAGGCTTTATCGCAATGGATTATAAGGGTAATGTTAAAGCAGTTGTGGGCGGACGTGAAGAGAAAAATGATTCCCGAAGCTGGAATAATGCAACTATGGCAACCCGTTCTCCGGGTTCCTGTATTAAGCCTATCGCTTCATATGCTCCCGCTCTTGAACAGGATCTTATAACCTGGTCGTCGCTGTATACGGATGAACCTATTACTATAAAAGTTGACGGTAAAAATACCAAATGGCCTGTTAACTATTCGGAAACAGGAGGAAGCTCTAACTGGTCCGGACAGGATCTCTTTACATGGCAGATGCTCCAGAGATCGCTGAATACAATGCCGGCTCAGCTGATAAAGAAAATGACTCCGGCTTATTCATATAATTTCCTGAAAGAAAAACTTGATATTACTTCTCTTACCGAAAAGGATATTAACTATTCGCCAATGACTGTTGGCGGTATGAATAAGGGTACTATTCTTGAGGAACTTGTTGCTGCATATTCGATTTTCGGCAACGGCGGAAAGAAATATGAAACATCATATATTTCCAGTATTGTTAATGCTGACGGAGATGTTATTTATGAGCATTCCGACGGATATAAACAGGCTATAAGCGAATCGACTTCCTTTGTTATGAATAAAATGATGCAGAAAGTAGTCGATACTCAGCAGGGTACAGGTCATCAGGCAAAACTCAATACTACTAAGGTTGCGGCTAAGACCGGTACAACCTCCGATTGGAAGGATCTTACCTTTGTTGGCTGTACTCCCGATTATGTAAGCGGTATTTGGATCGGCTATGATGAACAGACAAAGATTCCCACATCACAGTATCAGAATATAGCAGCAATCTGGAAAAACGTTTTTGGCGATATAGCCGAAAAAGAAGAAAATAAAGATTTCAAAATGCCTAATACGGTAAAGGAACTTAAATATTGTAAGAAAACCGGCTTGATTGCAGGAAGCAACTGCTGGGATACGGATGTAGGTTATTATAAGCAGACTAACGTACCGGAAGTTTGCAGCGGAAATCATTATTAATACTAACTTGACTCCGTCATTTTAAATGACGGAGTTTTTTACGAAAGGAAGCTGCCTGTAATTTTCAGGCATGGTGATTAGTATGAATAAAATCAGATTGTGCTGTCCTTGCCATTTCGGTCTGGAAAGCGTCCTGAA
>JBJERB010000031.1:0-12396 GCA_051882055.1 Oscillospiraceae bacterium | reverse complement strand
CCCGTAAAAGGACATTCACTTAATTCACAGCTTCATAGTATTCCCGATTGCCAGAAAATAATAAAAAAAGCTTGTGTTGAACGGCTTAAAGCAAAGTATGGAGTGAGCTGGTTTCAGGAGGACGGTGCAGTCCATCAGATTCAGTTTTCAATTCATAAGGATATCTGTACCGTTTACCTTGATACAACAGGTCAGGGACTTCATAAACGTGGATATAGAAGAAACTCCAATGACGCTCCTATAAAAGAAACCCTTGCCGCAGGTATAGTGGACTTGGCAAGAGTCCGCCCGAATTCTGTGGTCTGTGATCCTATGTGCGGTTCGGGTACATTCCTGATTGAATCGGCTTATAAGGCACTGAATGTTGCTCCCGGTATAAGAAGGAGCTTTTCAGCACAGAAATGGGATTGTATACCTCAGAAAATCTGGCAGGATGAAAGAGCAAATG
Source organism: Oscillospiraceae bacterium (assembly GCA_051882055.1). GTDB lineage: Bacteria > Bacillota > Clostridia > Oscillospirales > Ruminococcaceae > FB2012. Next base: position 11,948 of record JBJERB010000031.1, on the reverse strand, counting down.
CTATGGATTCTATTGATAGACAGGGGCATTTTGTAGGCTTCGGCTTTGATGTGGACGATATGGCGGTTGAACTGACAATAAGTAATAGTAAAAAAGCAGGTGTGGCTTCAAAGCTAAAAGTAAAACAGCAGGATATCTCAAGGTTTGTGCAGATTGATAATTCCATTACAATATGTAATCCTCCTTATGGTGAAAGACTTTTGCAGATTAAAGAAGCTGAGGAGCTTTATAAAAAATTGGGGCAGAAACTAAGCCCCTCCCGTGAAAATCCTTGCTATATTATTACTCCTCATGAGGATTTTGAAAAATTTTTCGGTAAAAAAGCCGATAAAAAACGTAAGCTTTATAATGGAATGATTAAGTGTAATTTATATATGTATTTTAAGTAGGTGACATACCTGTGAGTTGTGAAAGAAAAATAAAAGCCGTGGTGTTCGATATGGACGGCGTAATTTTCGATACCGAAAAAATGTACCTTGACGCATGGAAAACTATCGGCGATAAATATGGGATTGATAGAGCCGATGAGTCTGCTTTGATGTGCGTGGGTCTGAGCCAAACCGATTCGGTGAAACTGCTCCTTGAAAGATACGGTGCGGATTTTCAGGTGGAAAAATATCATAAGGAAATCCGGCGTCTTGTGGAAGACAAAATGTCTGATGAAGGCATACCCATGAAAAAAGGCGTGTGTGAAATTTTAAATTTTATACGGGAATGTAAAATACCTTTGGGACTTGCTTCGTCTACTCAGAAGAATAGAGTTGAAAGTCTTTTGAGCAAAGCGGGAATAAAAGATTATTTTCAAGTTATCGTGGGCGGAGATATGATCGAGCATAGTAAGCCCGATCCCCTGATATACTTGCTTGCCTGTGAAAAACTGGACGTGGATCCTCATGATTCGGTGGCGGTTGAGGATTCAAGAAATGGCGTGATATCGGCATATCGTGCAGGAATGAGAACTCTGCTGGTGCCTGATTTGATACAGCCCGATGAAGAGATGATGAAAATGTCTGAAGGAAGATTTGAAGATTTAATTGATGTAAAAAAATATCTGGAAGCTGTTATGTAAAAGATGTAAAAACATAGCGATTCGTATATAGATTTTTACTTGTGTTAACTATACAATAATTGTATAGTTTTATAGTTCAAATTTAGTTAAACCGTTAAAATGTAAATAAATAATTTAAGGATTGTTGACGAATTAGCTCAAAAATGATATTATAAAATATATATTCTATTAATAAAGGATTGACTAAAATGAAAAAACCGTTTATCACAAAATCCCAAGCAGAAGATATAATAAAAGAATATCCTACACCCTTCCATATTTATGACGAAAAAGGTATAAGAGAAAATGCAAGAAATCTTATGAAGGCTTTTTCATGGAATAAAGGATATAGAGAATATTTTGCAGTTAAGGCTACCCCTAATCCTTATATATTGAAGATTTTGCAGGAGGAAGGCTGCGGAGTGGACTGCTCGTCACTTACCGAGCTTATGATGAGTGATGCATGTGGATTTCATGGCAGCGATATAATGTTTTCCTCAAATGTTACTCCCGAAGCTGATATGAAAAAGGCTTTTGAATTGGGAGCATATATAAACCTTGATGATTTTACTCATATTGAGTTTTTGGATAAGCTTTGCGGTATTCCCGAAACTGTCTGCTGTAGATATAATCCCGGCGGACATTTTGAGATCGAAACACAGATTATGGATAATCCGGGTGAGGCTAAGTATGGCTTTACTCACGATCAGATTATCGAGGGCTTTAAAATACTTAAAGCAAAGGGAGCTAAATATTTCGGTATCCATTCCTTCCTTGCTTCAAATACTGTTTCAAATGCTTATTATCCAAAGCTGGCAAGAATTTTGTTTGAGCTTGCCGTTGAACTGAAGGAAAAAACAGGCGTTGAAATTAAGTTTATTAACCTGTCGGGAGGCGTTGGCATAGCTTATGAGCCGGATAAGCCTCAGAACGATATATTCGCTATCGGTGAGGGAGTTCATAAGGCTTTTGATGAGATACTTGTTCCTGCGGGTATGGGCGACGTTGCGATATTCACAGAGCTTGGCAGATATATGCTTGCCCCCTATGGACACCTTGTGACAAAATGTATTCATCAGAAGCACACATATAAGGAGTATATAGGTGTTGACGCTTGTGCTTGTAACCTTATGCGTCCTGCAATGTATGGTTCTTATCACCATATTACCGTGCTTGGTAAGGAAAATGAACCTTGCGACCATAAGTATGATGTAACAGGCGGACTTTGCGAGAATAATGATAAGTTTGCAGTGGATAGAATGTTGCCCGAAATCAATATAGGCGATATACTTGTTATCCACGATACCGGTGCTCACGGCTTCTCCATGGGCTATAACTATAACGGTAAACTGCGTTCCGCTGAGATCCTGCTGAAAGAGGACGGTTCAACACAGCTTATACGCCGTGCAGAAACTCCGGCTGATTATTTCAGTACCTTTGATTTTACTCATATGCTCGATAAGTATATGAAATAAATCTTGTCAGAATAGAATTAACGATTGAAAATCCACAACGTTGTGAATGGTTGTGGATTTTCTTGCTTTTATTTAAAATATGAATTTTTACCGAATAATGCGGAAAATAGCTTGAAATAAATAATATAATATTGTATAATATTAAATTGGTATATTAGTAAATTATATAGAAAGGTCGGTTTAATATATGGATTTGGAAATGGTAAAATATCTTGCCCAGCTTGGAAAGCTTGAATTCTCCGATGAAGAGCTTGCAAAAAAAGCAGATGAAATGACTGATATCATTGATCTTATGGATACCGTAAAGGAAATCGATATTAATTATGACGCACTTAAGGATAATCATAACGTTTATATTAACGATTTGAGAGAGGACGTTGTAAAAGATTCTCTTGCCACTGAAAAGGTACTTCAGAATGCAGTAAATTCTAATAACTGTTTTGTTGTTCCTAAGGTAGTGGAATAATCTGAAAAGAAAGGTCGTGGAATAAGTGGACGTGTCTTCAATGAAAATCCGTGATATGCGAAAAGCTCTCGATAGTAAGGAAATTTCCGCACAGGAGCTTGCCGGAGAGTATGTGTCAAATATAAAAAAATCAGACGGTAAACTTGAATGTTTTATTACAGTTACCGATGAAATCGCCATGGAACAGGCAAAAAAAGCTCAGGAAGTTATAGATAAAGGGGAGTCAAAACCACTGACAGGTATTCCTCTTGCAATTAAAGATAATATATGTACAGAAGGGGTTAAAACCACCTGTGCTTCAAAGATACTCGAGGATTTTGTTCCTCCCTATAACGCAACTGTTATGGAAAAGCTGAATGCACAGAATATCGTAATGCTGGGTAAAACTTCGATGGATGAGTTTGCTATGGGCGGTTCTACCCAGACTTCTGCATTCGCTAAAACAAAAAATCCTTATAATACAGAATGTGTTCCCGGCGGTTCTTCCGGCGGTTCTGCCGCAGCAGTTTCTGCAGGTCTGTGCGGCGGAGCATTGGGTTCGGATACCGGCGGATCGATCAGACAGCCGTCGGCTTTCTGCGGAGTTACAGGTATGAAACCAACCTATAGCCGTGTTTCACGTTATGGATTGGTAGCTTTCGCTTCATCTCTTGACCAGATCGGACCTATCGCTAAGGATAGCCATGATTGCGGTATTATCCTTAACGCTATATGTGGATATGACCCTCACGACGGTACAAGCTCTCATGAAATAGTACCTGATTTTACATCAAAAATCGGTCAGCCGCTCAAGGGTATGAAAATTGCTCTTCCTGCTGAGTTTTTTGCCGAGGGAATTGATGATGAGATCAAAGCGTCTGTGCTTAAAGCAGCAGATGAATATAAGGCAATGGGTGCTGAAATTGTTCAGTGTAAAATGCCGTCGCTGAAATATGCCGTTCCTGCATATTATCTTCTTGCCTGTGCCGAGGCGACTTCCAACCTTGCAAGATATGACGGAATTAAATACGGTCATAGAACCGCAGCAGCAGACAGCTATGAAGAACTTGTGGTCAAATCTCGCTCAGAAGGCTTCGGAGATGAGGTTAAGAGAAGAATTCTTCTTGGAAACTATGCTCTTTCCAGCGGCTATTATGACGCTTATTATAGAAAAGCTCTCGCATTAAGACAGCTTATCAGACAGGAGTATGAGGATATTTTTGAAAAGTGCGACGTTGTGCTTACTCCTACAACTCCTACGGTTGCATACCGTCCGGACGAAATGGCTGACCCTGTTAAAATGTATCAGGCAGATATCTGTACCGTTACTGTTAATATTGCAGGACTTCCTGCAATATCCACTCCCTGTGGGTATGATAAAAAGGGTATGCCTATAGGTATGTCCATCATCGGCAGAAAATTTGACGAGGCAACTGTAATTCAGGTCTCAGACGCATATGAACAGGGATTTACTCCCGTTGCACCAAAGTTTTAAGGAGGTAAAGACAAATGGAAGAATTTAAAACCGTCATAGGTCTTGAAATCCATGCCGAGCTGTTGACTCATTCAAAGGTGTTCTGTACCTGTAACGCTGAATTCGGAGGAAATCAGAATACCCGTGTTTGTCCTACCTGTACGGGTATGCCCGGTACCTTGCCGGTTATCAATCAGACCGCTGTAGAATATGCGGTAAAGGCTGGTTTTGCACTTAATTGTGATATTAATAAGTTCTCGGCTTTTGATAGAAAGAATTATTTCTATCCCGACCTTCCTAAAGCCTATCAGATTTCACAGCTTTATTATCCAATCGTCGGTCCGGGATTTGTTCCTATTGAAGTCAACGGTGTAAAGAAAAACATCAGAATTAACCATATACATCTTGAGGAAGATGCAGGAAAACTGGTTCATGATGACTTTAACGGCGTTTCTCTGGCAGACTATAACAGATGCGGTATCCCGCTTATTGAAATTGTTACCGAACCGGATATGAATTCTGCTGAAGAGGCAATGGCTTTTGTTGAGCAAATCTCACTTCTCCTCCAGTATGCAGGCGTTTGTGACTGTAAAATGGAACAGGGTTCGCTCAGATGCGACGTTAATATATCTTTGATGAAGCCCGATGCAAAAGAATTCGGTACCCGTGCGGAAATCAAGAATATCAACTCGATTAAATCTGTGGGACGTGCCATAAAATATGAGGAAAGACGTCAGGCTCTTCTCCTTGAAGCAGGTAAAAAAGTTGTTCAGGAAACAAGAAGATATAATGCAAACAGGGATAAAACCACATCAATGCGTTCAAAGGAAAATGCACAGGATTATCGTTATTTCCCGGAACCTGATATTTTGCAGGTTAATTTAACCGATGAACAGCTTGATGAAATAAAGGCAAAGCTCCCTGAAATGCCTGATCGCAGAATCAAAAGATATGTTGAGGATTATAAGCTGTCTAAAAAAGACGCTGAAATTCTTGTTAATTCAAAAGTGATTTCTGATTTCTTTAACGACGCTGTTGCTGTCTATAACAGCCCTAAGAGTATCGCTTCATTCATTCTTACCGAATTTATGAGAAGAATCAATCTGGGTGAGATTGATCCCGAAAATATCAGCTTTTCCGCTGAAGACTTCGCTAAGCTGGTTGAAATGGCGGATTCTGAAAAGATTTCAAAGAACGATGCAAAAGCAGTGTTCAGAGAGATGGTTGAAAAGGGCGGTAAGCCTGAAGAAATCGCAAAGAAAAACGGTATGCTCATAGTTGTTGATACCGATAAGGTCAATAGTGTAGTTGAAGAGATTCTTGCTGAAAATTCCGCTCAGACCGAGCAGTATAAAAACGGCGAAACAAAGGTGTTCGGATTCCTTATGGGTCAGTGTACAAAGGCTCTTAAAGGTGTGGCAACTCCAAAGGTAATAAAGGAGATACTTGAAGCTAAGCTGAAAGCTATGGCTGATGAAGTAAAGGACGTAAAATCCGAAAAGTCTGAGAAGAAGTCTGAAGAAACCGTTTCCAGACTTACTGAATATAAAAATGACAGTCCCTATGTGCCAAAGTCTGACGGAAAACTGTTGATGGTGGGTACGGACACGCTGAAAAATGAATTTTCCCTGGATGACGCTTTGAACAGTATTGGTAAAGAGATAGAATTTGAGGGCTGTGTTCACAGAGTCAAAAAATTGGGTAATATCTCATTCGTGCTTATCAGAACGGCGTTTAACGTAATACAGACTGTTTACAGTGCAGATAAATGCACTGACAGCATTGACGGTCTTAAAGAGGGATATTATGTATGGCTTAAAGGTACCGTAAATAAAAATGATAAAGAATTTACGGGAATTGAGATCGTTTTGTCGTCTATTAAGGTGATATCAAAGCCGGCGGCAGAATATCCTCTGAAGATATCTCAGGGTAAGCTTAATTGCTCTATTGAAGCGAATTTGGATAACCGTACCGTTGCACTCAGAAACCCTTATGAAAGAGCGGTTTTCAAGCTCCAGGAGGGTATTGTTCACGGAATGCACGAATTCATGAGAGCAAATAATTTTACTGAAATTCATACTCCGAAAATCGTTGCACAAGGTGCTGAGGGCGGAGCTAATATCTTCCGTCTTGATTACTTCCAGAAGCCTGCATTTCTGAATCAGTCTCCTCAGTTTTATAAGCAGGCGGCGGTTGCTTTCTTTGACAGAGTATATGAAATTGCTCCGGTTTACCGTGCGGAAAAGCATGCAACTTCACGTCATATCAATGAATACATCGGTTTGGACTTTGAAATGGGATATATCGACAGCATGTATGACGTTATGGCAATGGAAACGGCTATGCTCAAGCATATAATGGCTTATCTTAAAGAGAATTATCAGAATGAAATAAAGATATTGAATGCCGATATTCCGGAAATCACAGAGATTCCGTCAATTAAATTCTGCGACGCAATAGAACTGCTCAGAGGGGGAGAGGGAAGCGGAAAGAAATTCGATCTTGACCCCGAAGACGAGGTTAAGCTTTGTGAATACGCAAAGGAGAAGTACAACAGTGAGTTCATATTTGTAACTCATTTCCCGTCTTCAAAGCCTCCGTTCTATGCAATGAATTCAAGAGAAGATCCGAGAGAAGCATACAAGTTCGATTTGCTGTTCAGAGGACTTGAGATCACCTCCGGCGGTCAGCGTATTCACGACTATGACGAGCAGGTTGAAAAAATGAAAAAACAGGGACTTGATCCCGAAGATTTCAAGAGCTATCTTGAATCTCACAAATACGGTCTGCCACCTCACGGCGGTCTGGGAATCGGTCTGGAAAGACTGCTTATGAAGATTTTGAAGATTAACAATATTCGTGAAACTTCAATGTTCCCAAGAGATATAAACAGACTTATACCATAACAAACAACGGCAGCGGTAAATCCGCTGCCGTTGTTTGTTAATGCTTACAGTCACAATTCCAAATGTTCCACGTGGAACATTTGTTCTCAAATCAATATGTTGTGCCAAGTTTGTTTTCAAGGAAAGCTACAGTTTTTTCATCAAATTTTAAATCCTGAGCTTCCATATCTTCCTCCAGCTGCCAGAGTTTTGACGCTGCAAAAACCGAAGATACAAAAAACGGCTGGCTTGACAAATATCCCAAAGGTATTACCGCAGGAGTATAGCCTGTTTCGTTGCTCAGGGATTTTACACGTGCAAGTCTTGCAAGATTTGCGGTGCTTGTAAACTGTCCTTCCGGTAGATTTTTTGCAGCATCGCCTCTTGCAAGCTTAGCAAAAAAGCCTTTTGCCTGAGGAGAAAATGCCATCACGGGAAACTTATGCTTTTTATACCAATTAAATTCATGCATATCCATACAAACAAGGGTCGGGTCACCGAATGTGTCCACGCTGGAATGGGCAAGGCTGTAATTTATCTGGCTCACACGGAAAGGCTCCATGCCGTTTTCCTGTGCAAATTTATTTGCTTCTTCGATCCTTTTGGCAGTCCAGTTTGACGCTCCGATAAAATGCACTTTTCCGCTTTCAACAAACTCATTTAGTACGGGCATGATTTCTGAAACCGGAATTTTCTCGTCATCTCTATGAAGAAAAAATATGTCAACGTAATTTGTTTTAAGACATTCAAGACTGCGATTCAGGTCATAATTCAGGTCTTCGGGAGTCAAGCGTGAAAGGGACATATCCTCAAATTCAGGGTGACCGCCTTTTGTGGAAATAATTATTTTATCACGGTTGTTTCTTTTTTCAAGCCATCTGCCGATCACGGATTCGCTGGAGTCTGCTCCTCCTTCAACCCAAGCACAATAGGCTCTTGCGGTATCTATACAGGTTCCGCCCAGCTCTACATATTTATCGAGAAGCTGAAAATATGCATCATCGTTATCATGCCGTTCAAAATTTGCAGTGCCAAAGGTCAGGCAGGGAAGCTTTATATTATAGCGTTTGTTTTTTATCTCATATGTAATCACTGTGAATTCCCCCATTGATTAATTAATTCTTTATTCTACATTATTATGATATCACATTTTAATAGCTTTTTCCAGTGTCAAATGTAAACAAATTATTATTTTGGAAAAAGTGCTTGACAAGTTGATTGACTTGATATATAATATTAAATGTTGTAAAGTCTACTTACTTTACAACTTAGTAAAAATACACAGAGAGGTGATTGAGTTTGAGTAAAAATCTTGAAATCGGAATTTTGCTGGATTTATACGGTAAATTGCTTACCGATAAGCAATACGACGTTTTGGATTTATATTACAACGACGATTTATCTCTTACGGAAATTGCCGAGCAATACGGTATCTCACGACAGGGTGTACATGATTCGATCAAGCGGGGCGAAGAGCTGCTGATTAATTATGAAAGCGTATTAAAGCTGGCAGAACAGCAAAAGCAATATAAGGACACACTTATGGAATTCAAAACACAGGCACTTGAAGTGCTTGACGAATGCAGAAAGATATCATTTGCTAAAAATGTTGCTGAAAAAACCATTGCTTTACTGGAAAACCTGGACAGCAAGCTTGAGGAATATGAAACTTCGGAAATTGAATAGCTTTTTTGCAATCAGTAATTCTGACTGATTCATTAAGTGGGATTGTTTAAGTTATTTTTACTTTTGAGTATATGTAAACACAAATTATGATATTCATAAAAACACATTAACACAGAGATTGTCAAACAAAAGCAAGGTGAAACAATATGGCATTTGAAGGACTTTCAGAAAAATTAAACGGCGTATTCAAACGTCTTAAATCAAGAGGAAAGCTGAACGAATCGGACGTTAAGGAAGCTATGAGAGAAGTCAAAATGGCACTTCTCGAAGCTGACGTCAGCTATAAGGTAGTTAAAGAATTTGTAGGAAACGTCACGGAAAGAGCTGTAGGCGAAGAGGTGCTTAAAAGCCTTACGCCGGCTCAGCAGGTAATAAAAATCGTAAACGAGGAGCTTATCAAGCTCATGGGGGACGGAAATCACAAAATCAATTTTCCAAACAAGCCTCCATGCGTTATAATGATGTGCGGTCTTCAGGGTTCAGGTAAAACAACTCATGCCGCAAAGCTGGCGAAGTATTTTAAAGCTCAGGGAAAGCGGCCTTTGCTCATTGCCTGCGACGTTTACCGTCCTGCGGCTATTGACCAACTGCAGATTGTCGGAGAAAAAGCCGAGGTTCCGGTATTTGAAATGGGGCAGATCGACCCGAGAAAAATTGCCAAAGAGGGCTTAAAGCACGCAAAGGATTACGGCAACGACCTTGTCATTATAGACACAGCCGGACGTCTTCACATTGACGAAGAGCTTATGGAAGAGCTTAAAGATATAAAGAAGATTGCCGAGCCGAATGAAATAATGCTTGTTGTTGACGCAATGATAGGTCAGGACGCAGTAAAGGTTGCGTCAAGTTTTGACGAAGCGTTGGGTATAGACAGCGTTATTCTTACAAAACTTGATTCCGATACCAGAGGAGGTGCGGCGTTATCTGTACTTTCGGTTACAGGAAAGCCTATTAAATTTGTGGGCATGGGTGAGAAGCTTGATGAATTCGAGCCGTTTCATCCTGAGAGAATGGCTTCCCGTATTCTTGGCATGGGAGATATGCTTACACTTATTGAAAAAGCAACGGCAACCGTTGACCAGAAAGACGCAGAGAAGCTGGCGAGAAAAGTAAAAGAAAAAGGATTTGATCTTAACGACCTGCTTGACCAGATGAAACAGATTCACAAAATGGGATCTATGCGTTCAATTATCAACATGCTCCCCGGAGTGGGCAACATCAACGACGAACAGATCGAACAAGGGGAAGTTCAGCTAAAGAAAACCGAAGCCATGATCAATTCCATGACTCTTAAAGAGCGTGAGAAGCCGTCTATTATAAATCCCAACAGAAAGAAAAGAATTGCTGCGGGAAGCGGTACTCAGGTATCTGACGTTAACGCTCTGTTAAGGCAGTTCGAGCAGATGCAGAAAATGATGAAGCAGCTGGGACTTACGGGAAAGGGCGGAAAAAAAGGCTTAAAGAACCGTGCGGCTCTGCTTAAAGGCTTAGGCGGAGGAATGGGCGGAGGATTTCCAATGTAATCAGTGCGAAAGCGTTGATATATATTAAGATTTTTTATGGAGGTGAATATACAATGGCAGTAAAAATCAGACTCAGAAGAATGGGTGCTAAGAAAGCTCCTTTCTATCGTATAGTTGTTGCTGATTCAAGATATCCACGTGACGGCAGATTCATCGAAGAGATCGGTTACTACGATCCTACAAAGGAACCGTCTGTACTCAAGGTAGACGATGAAAAGGCTAAATCATGGATTGCTAACGGTGCTCAGCCAACTGACACAGTTAAGGCTCTTTTGAAGAAAAACGGCACTATCTAATTAATTTAGAAATATCCAATCAGTAAGGCTCAGATCCCACCGCCTGCCTTGCTGATTAACGGTGGGGTTTTCACCGGATTTTTGTGGGAGAATTGAGGATTATTATGAAAGAATTACTTGAAACTATTGTATCTGAATTGGTTGAGGACAAGGACTCAATAGAAATTACTGTTGACGAACCCAATGAAGAGGGAGTTGTTATTTATCATCTTCATGTAGCTTCTTCGGACATGGGACGTGTTATCGGAAAGCAGGGAAGAATAGCAAAAGCTATCAGAACTGTTATGAGAGCGGGAGCATCCCGTATCAACCAGAAAATCAGAGTTGAAATTGATTAAATTTTGCATAAAAGCTCACCCCTTACTAATAATAGTACGGGGTGATTTTTTATGAAGAAATATTTGAAGAGGGCATATTTATATATCACCGGAGCTATGGTCGGGATAGCCAACGGGCTTTTCGGTTCGGGCGGAGGAATAATAGCGGTACCTATGCTGGAACATGACAAAACAGAGGTAAAAAAAGCCCATGCAACTTCTATAGCCATAACTCTGCCTTTAAGCATAATAAGCAGTTTTATATATTTCGGCAGGGGGAGTATAGATATTGTATATGCTTTAAAGTTTATTCCTTTTGGAATTGCGGGGGTATTTGTAGGTACAAAGCTGTTATTAAAGTTATCCAATACAGCCCTGAAAAGAATTTTCGGCGTTGTTATGATAATATTCGGGATCAGACTTATAACGAGGTAGAAAATGAATTTTGCGGTAATTGCTATAGTGTCATTTGTGACAGGGGTTCTTGCTTCTCTGGGTTTAGGGGGAGGAATGGTATTAATTATATATCTGACGGTTTTTGCAAACATATCCCAGATAAACGCACAGGGAATAAATCTAATATTTTTTGTACCTATCGCAATGGTTTCTCTATATTATCACAACAAAAACAACCTTATTGAATGGAAAAAAACAGTCCCCATTTTAATAGCGGGAACTGTTTTTGTAATTATATTCAGTATTATTGCAAACAACACCGACAACAGCATTTTGCAAAAGCTATTCGGCGGATTTGTAATCATTGCCGGAATAAAAGAAGTATTTGCAAAAGGGAAAAACA
>JBJERB010000030.1:0-2981 GCA_051882055.1 Oscillospiraceae bacterium | reverse complement strand
GTCCTAACGCCGGACGGGCGATGTCACGATATCGGTTTGCAATAATCCAAAACCCCGACCCCGCTATGCCATGTAGGGGTGCAAGCGTGTGTGCCAAAAAGGCACATTCGCTTTGTCCTCGACGTCCCGTTAATTAAATCATATATAAATCCTCGACGTCCCGTCAGATACCGGTAATTGATATTGTAGGGGCGACCTGCGGTCGTCCGTTTGCCCAATCAGATGTTAGAAATTAGAGGTTAGATTTTGTAGGGGCTGGCGTCCTCGACAGCCCGTTTTGTAATAAAATGTATGCTGTCAGTAACCTTTCCGTTAAGTCCTCGACGTCCCGTTATTCAGGCGACCGCCTATTATTGCGTTAACGTCTGTAGGGACGCGGCGTGCCGTGTCCGTTACCATAGCAGTTCCGACCGTAGACAGCGAAATTTCATTTCATTGACGCTCCGCAAAGGTGTGAAAAACCATATCTTGCGAACAAAATTGATAGAGAAGAGAATTATAAAATGAATAACAGACTATTTAATTGGGTGGTTTACGGAGCTTTCCGTATCACATCATATATTAATCAAAACAAAGGATAGATAAATCTTATGACAATATATAATGTAAAAATACATACAATGGATAAAGACCGCAGAGTGGTTGATAATGGCTTTGTGTCTTTTGAAAACGGTGTGATAACAAAAATCGGCGAGGGAAAACCGCCTGTGATTTCCAATAATGACTTTGACGGCAAAGGCTGTGACCTGTATCCGGGATTTATCGACGCCCATACCCATCTGGGTCTGACTACTAACGGAGTCGGCGTGGAAAGTGAGGATTTTAATGAGGAATCCGACCCGACGGCTTCTCAGCTAAGAATCGCCGACGGTATAAATCCTATGGATATGAGCTTTAAAGAGGCTGTCAGAGCAGGCATTACAACGGCAGTGGTTTCTCCCGGGTCAATGAACCCCGTTGCAGGCGATATCGCCGCAGTTAAAACTGTGGGAAAACGTGTTGATAAAATGATAATCAGAACTGTGGGAATGAAGTTTTCCATGGGCGAAAATCCGAAAATGACATATATGAACAGAGATGAATCCCCATGTACCCGAATGGCTGTTGCCGGTATGATAAGAGAGGCTCTTTATAAAGCTGAAAGGTATATGGAGGATAAACATAATGCAATGGAAAACGACGATGATATGCCGGATTATGATATAAAATCCGAGTCGCTTATACCGTTGCTTAAAGGCGAAGTAAAAGCTCATTTTCATTGCCATAGGGCAGACGATATTTTCACTGCTGTCCGTATCGCTAAGGAGTTTGGTCTGAAGTATACCCTGGTTCATTGTACCGATGGACATCTGATCGCCGATGAACTGAAAGAGGAAAAAGCAGAGGTAATTATCGGGCCTGTTATCTGCGATGCCTGTAAGCCTGAGCTTGCTAATATTACTCCGGGGAATGCAGGGATACTTGATAAATCGGGAGTAAAAATCGCTATATGTACCGACCATTCGGAGGTCCCGATTCAGTATCTTCCAATAAGCGTCGGAATTGCGGTCAAGCATGGACTCTGTAATCAGTCGGCATTGGAATCGGTTACAATAAATGCGGCTGAAATCGTGGGAATAGATGATAAAGTCGGCTCGGTTGAAGTGGGTAAGGACGCAGATTTTGTGCTGTTTGAGGATTATCCCTTTGAAGTAATGAGTTCTCCCAAAGCTGTGTTTGTTAATGGGAAACTTAAAGCATAGAATTTTAATAGATTGATGTTTATGTTGTTTGACAAAGTCCTGTACTCATGATATAATTTTACTTATGGGTACTGTACATAAAACGGGATTTAAAACTCAGTTTTAAATAGGCGGCTTGAATGTTCCTCCAGTAATGGAGGTGAGCAAAATGAGTGTTGCAGAAGTTTTTACATTATTACTTTTGATAACAAACATAATTGCCCTTGTGGTAACAATTTGCAATAATAAAAAGAAATAACCGCCCTTCTGCCAAAGGACGGTTGTTTGTAATTAAACACATATCCGGAGGTAAACCGCTTATTTGCAGTACCCTCTTTTGTATTTATATTATACACTACATTCGTGTATTTGTCAATAATAATTTGTTTATATAAAAAAACAGGAGAAAATTATGCGAGAGATTAATGTTTGCCAAATTGAAAATGCAGTAAAGGAGCTTTGTATAAAAGCAAATCTCTATCTTCCCAAAGATATGGAGGATTGTATAAAATGTAACGCAAAACAGGAGCAATCTCCTGTGGGACAAAGCGTTTTTGACGATATAATAAGAAATATCGACGTGGCAAAAGAAGAAACCATACCGATCTGTCAGGATTGCGGAATGGCGGTAATTTTTATGGAAGTGGGACAGGACGTCCATTTCGTGGGCGGCTCAATTAATGAGGCTCTGAATAAGGGAGTCGCAAGAGGCTATATGGACGGTAAGCTCAGATGCTCCGTAGTCAGTGACCCTCTGGAAAGAGTAAATAGCGGAGATAATACTCCTCCTGTGGTTCATTTGAAATATACCGACGGCGATAAAGTAAAAATTACCGTTGCACCAAAAGGCTTCGGCAGTGAAAATATGTCACAGCTTAAGATGATGACTCCGTCGGTTACAACCGATGAAATAGTTGATTGGATCGTGGATGTCTGTGCAAAAGCAGGCTCAAATCCTTGTCCGCCCATAGTTATCGGTGTGGGCATCGGCGGAGATTTTGAGAAGTGTGCATATCTTGCAAAAAAAGCATTGTGCCGACCTGTTTCACAGCGTAATCCAAAGAAACTTTATGCCGAGCTTGAACAGAAAATCCTTGATAAAATCAATAAGCTGGGTATCGGCCCTCAGGGCTTCGGCGGAACCCAGACCTGCCTTGCAGTGAATATTGAGGAAGCTCCTACCCATATCGCAGGACTTCCCGTATCGGTAAATGTGGGCTGCCATGTGACAAGACATGCAGAATGTGAAATTTAGTTTGA
>JBJERB010000029.1:0-3013 GCA_051882055.1 Oscillospiraceae bacterium | reverse complement strand
CGCTTACCTTTGTCCATGTCAGTTTTACACTGTCTGATGTTGTGCTTCCTTTGAAGTCGGTTACGTCTGCAACGTAAGAATCATCAGCTTTTCTCACTATAGTAACCGTATAGGTCCTGATAACTCCGCTTGGTGCGGTAACGTTTATTTTTATATTGTTGGTCCCCACTTTAAGTGCAACTTTACCGGCACCGCTGACCTTTGCCTGGCTGCTTAATGCAGGTGCGGTTATTGTAACTGAAGACGCTGTTACAGGGGCTGTCAATGAATAGGACATTGTATATTTGTCAAATGTCTTATCCAGTTTTGAACCGCTTACGCTTAAAGATTTTAAAAAGTTGTTATTATCTCCGGTACTTGTGGGTTTTGGATAAATCTTTTCCGGCATGTTTTTATATACCGGAATTTTAAATTCCATAGCAGAATTAAGCATACTTTGACTATATGCTTTTTTCAGCGAGGCAGCTTCGTTTTCCTGTCCGAAAACACAGGTCATGTACTGATGATAAAAGTAGCCGTTTCCTCCGTCTACCATATCAAATTTCTGAAGATACAGCGTATCCTGCCCCTTGTTTATATAACCGTTGCCCACATAAATCGAGCCGCCGACTATTGATTTGTACTGATTGGTCCACGGAAGAAGATATGTAGGATTGGTTGTAGAAGCATATTTACAGCCCATCTGAGCCGCCGTCATTGTTGACGTGGCATAAGCGTTTATATCAAAGAAATTAAAATAATTCAAGTATCCCGGAACTGTACCCAGCGACTGAGGTGCTCCGTTGACTCCCTGCTCGTTTCTGCACCTTGCGGCAAGATGATAAGGCGATACGCCGGATTTTGCTGCAGCGTCCATAAACGTCTGAGCATAAGAATACGTCTTTTTAGTATCGGGAGTGGTAAAATTTCCGCTCATAAAAGTTCCGGAAAGAATATTTTTTACTCCGCTGATTGTATGTACTGAAGAGTTGTACGAAAGATTTTCAAACATGAATATGGAAGGATCGTTAATAAAGTTTCTTGGGTCAAGATAATAAGCTATAATTTCTTTTGAAGCCGCAACCCACGAACCGTCAAGTCCGTACCAATAGCCTTCACTGAAATTATAAGCTCCCTTTTCCATAGACTTCCATGAAGCAGGTGCACCCGCATGCACCAGATTTCTGCCCAGCACAAGCTCTTCTTCCAATGCAGTATTCCAGTCAATATTAAGCTGCTGAGCTTTGAATATCCAATTAGGATATTTCTGATGTAAAGCTCTGAGCATTGGTTTATAGCTATCGGGGAAACCCTGGGCGGTCATATATTTTTCAAAATCTGCGTCTGACGCCGAAGACGAATCGCTGCCCGAAGACCCTGAGCTTGTAACAGTTATGTATTCTGCGTAAACATAGCCCGTTTTACTTTCACCCAAATATGTAAAGCTGATTTTATACCATTTATCACCCGAGGAATCATTTGCACTCCCCGTTACGGTAACAGAAGCCCCGTTATAAAGCACGGCAATTTTTGAATAGGACGTTCCTGCACCCGAACGGACATTCAGAGCGTCGCAATTTACCATACCGATTTGATCGGCTCCCAATGCATTAATACTCAAGCCTGCAAGCATTGTTACGCTAAACAAACACGCTAATAAAAAAGATAATATTTTTTTCATTTCAGAACTCCTTAACTTTTAACAGAACCACAACTTAATTATAACGGATTTATCACCGCTTTGTCAACAGATTATTTGACATAATTCACTAAAAAAATATGGAAAATCAATATTACGTTAATTCATATTCCATAAAAATTTACAATATTTCAATTAAGAGTCACAGATTTCAGTTTGTCTAAAAGTTATATTTGTATTTTTGGGACAACTCTCTATCGCAGAGCAATCCCCTCTTTTAAAATACTCCACCGAAGTGTTTTCATAGTATACCGCAAGGTATGCTTTTTCACACCTATGCAGATCTCCCGATGGAAGAGATTCGCAGTCTGCGGACTGCGACAAGGGACTCTGTCCCCTTGACCCCTGCAAGCCTTTGAAAAGGCTTGACCGAAAATTTTAATATTAGAGCCACAGTTTATCACAAGCTTAGATTTATTATATATTCTTCCGAAAAAAATAATTGCTATATTGAAAATTTATCCGAAATTCAAGTATCTTTTTGGTATAAAAACTAAATAAGTGTCAATGATATTTTCAAAGGGAGTATGTTTACCGATAGCATAAACTGCCATATCACAAAAAACAATTTCATAAAAATCATCGGAGAAAGGAAACAGCCATATGAAAAATTTAAAAGAAACCAAACTGGGAAAAGCATTGGGAGGAAAAGGTTTATACATCACTCTCGGAGCTTGTATCCTTGCCGCAGGGGGTGCAGGATTTGCCGCATACAACCGGACAGTATCCAAAATAAGCGACAATCTTAATGTTTCATTTGCCGACAGCAGTTCTGCAGAAATAAAAACCACCCAGGCGGACACCAACCAATCGGGAGTTGAGATTGAAAGCAGCGTAACTGATGAAAGCTCTGAAACAGAAGTAAATACGCAACCCAACATTATGCCGGTAAACGGAGAAATTATAAATCCGTTCAGCAACGGAGAGCTTGTCAAATCCGAGACCCTGGGCGTTTGGAAAACTCATGACGGTGCAGACATCAAAGCCGAAGCCGGTACTCAGGTCAAAGCAATGAATCACGGAACGGTAACCAAAGTATGGGAAGACCCTCTCTGGGGGAACTGCATAATCATCGACCACGGCAACGGAATTGAAAGTCATTATTACAACTTATCTAAAGCGGTAACTGTTATCGAAGGTGACGAAGTTGATTCCGGAGAAGTTATCGGAGCTGTGGGTGACACTGCTGAAATAGAAGCAGCCGAGCCGTCGCACCTTCATTTTGCCGTAAAGAGAAACGGCAGCTGGATCGATCCTATCAGCTTTATTGACCCTGATTCAAACAAATAATTTAAATAAACGGGGCGTTGTGGGAAACCGACAGGTTACGCCGTG
>JBJERB010000028.1:0-18553 GCA_051882055.1 Oscillospiraceae bacterium | reverse complement strand
TTCACATACTTGTTCGGTATGCGGTGATTACTATGAAGACAACATCAAATCAAAGTTGGTTTTGAGCAACGTATCAGGTTTTAAAGTATCTGCAACTAATGCAAATGCAATTAAGTTGGTATGGGGCAAGGTAAACAATGCAGACGGATATGTTGTATACCGTTACAACACATCAACCAAGAAGTGGGTTCGTATTGCTAAAACCGGCAGTCTTACTTTTACTGACAAGAATCTCAATTCGGGAACAAGCTATAAGTATGCAATCAGAGCATATAAAACGGTAGACGGAAAAGAAGTGTTGAGTCCATCATATCCTACTGTTACAACTTCCACAAACCCTGCAAATGTTTCAGGATTTAAAGTTTCCGCAACCTCTGCAAGTGCAATTAAACTTGCATGGAATAAGACAAGCGGAGCAAACGGATATATTGTATACCGCTATAACACATCGACAAAGAAGTGGGTTCGTATTGCAAAAACCGCCAGTCTTACTTTTACCGATAAGAATCTTAAATCGGGAACAAGTTATAAATATGCAATCAGAGCATACAAAACAGTAGACGGAAAAGATGTGTTAAGCCCCTCATATCCTACTGTTACATCTTCTACAAACCCTGCAACAGTCAGCTTCAAACTTACCGCAGGTTCAAAGAAAGTGACTGTTAATTGGAGCAAAGTTACCGGTGCGACGGGGTATAAAGTTTACTACAAGACATCTGCCAACGGAAAGTGGATAGGCTTGAAAACCACCACCGGCACAAGCTATACAAAAACAGGTTTGACCAAGGGCAAGACTTATTATTTCACTGTAAAAGCATACAGAACCGTTGGGGGAAAGACTTACAACGGAACGTTTACAACAAAATCAGTAAAAGTAAAATAAAAGGAAATGAACATGATATACGGCTGTTGCATAAAATGCAGCAGCTGTTTTTCTATGACCTTATTTCTCTTTTTTTAGAACATTCATGATTACATAAACAAGTATGAGCAAAGCAACGGAACCGGCGAGAATGGCATACATTACGCTTGTTTCAACCTTGTCTCCAAAGAAATAAAGATTGCAGTCAAAGCTGTCACGAATTCCGTCAACAAATTGCTTTGGCATATTCTGGGTCAGCATTTCATTATAAACTCCGTTCATTGCGTGATTTCTTATCAAAGATGTTCCGTATGTACCCGGCAGGAATGAAAGTACTTTTTGCATGGTATTTGAAAACTGAGATATCGGCATATATGCTCCGCAGAGAAATCCATAACCCGCACTGACGATTGTACCGACAGCAGACATCTGTCCCTGTGTTGTCAGAGGGAAGCAAACTATACTTGAAAGAGCCGTTCCGAACATAACGAGAAGTATGATATCAACAAACACAAAAAACACATCGGACGCTGAGAGATACCATCCCATTTTTGCAAGATAAATAAAACTTATTCCCGTTGCGGCAAAGCATACTATTAAAGAACTTATAACCGTTGCGAAATAATATCCAAGGGCTAATACCGATGGCTTGATCGGGGCAATCGTAAGATCGTTTCTCGCTCCGGTGACCTTATCCGCAACCATAAAAAGATTGGCACAGAAAGAAACCGTTACCGTACACACCGCAAGCAGAGATGAGAAAAGCAGACTTCCCACAAATCCGTCTATAATGCCGTCGGAAAGGCTGAAGCCGTCAGGCAGGGCGGAGGTAAAGCTGTCACGGTAAACGTTATACAAAAAGGTAACATACAGTACCAGCAGGATAATCGGCGTAATCAAAGATGAAAAGAACATGCCCTTATCCTTGAAAAACATTTTGACGTTTCGTCTTGTGATATACATAATTCCGGTCATCTTTTTTTACCCCTTTCTGTCTGAGTATCCTCATTGTTTTCACTAAGAGATTTTCCTGTGACTGCAAGGAAAACATCGTCCATTTTTCCTTTGACAATCTCATAATCTTTAAAAAGCTCAGGATACTTGATAATAAGCCGGGTTGCCTTGCTTGTATCCGGAACTTCGATTCTGTATGCGTCACGGATAGGAGAATAAGGCAGAGCTAATGTTTTGACCTGTTCTTCGGTGACATTATAAAGAGTTATGAAATCCCCTGTATATGTATTTTTTAATTCAAGGGGAGTGCCTTCGGCGGCAATTTTACCGCTGTCGAGGATTACTACATAATCAGCGTCGGCAGCCTCTTCCATATAGTGTGTAGTCAGGAATACCGTCATATTTTCTTCTGTACGAAGTTTTGAAACAACGTTCCATACTGTTTTTCTTGTCTGAGGATCAAGACCTGTAGTAGGCTCGTCCAGTATCAGAATTTTAGGCTTGTGAAGCAACGCCCTTGCGATATCTATTCGGCGTCTTTGTCCGCCGGAAAGCTTGCCTACGGCACGTTTTAGCAAGTCTTTAAATTCAAGCAATTCCGAAAGCTCGTCAAGTCTTTTCTTGAAGTCGCTTCCGGTTATTCCGTACAATGCGGCACGAATTTTCAGATTATCCTGTACATTCAGTGCTTTGTCAAGCACTGAATTCTGGAATACAACACCTAAATTGCTCTTGATTTTATTGCTGTTCTTATCAAGACTTTCACCGTCGATAGTCACAGTTCCGCTGTCCTTTGAAAGCTGACCGCACATAATTGAAATAGTTGTACTTTTTCCTGCTCCGTTCAGCCCGAGAAAGGCAAACAATTCTCCTTCTTTTACCCGAAAGCTCAGATCACGGACTGCTTTTACTTCACCAAAGCTTTTACTTAAATGTTCAATCTCTATAATATTTTTCATTTATTCCGTCACTCCGTTTCAGCATTACACACGAAAGATTGAAATTCCGGAGAATTTCGCCACACCTGTTAAAGTGAGTGTGTTTTCAGAATTTCCGTAACCTTTCAGACCTTTTTCTTCTGATGCACCGAAAGTACAGGATATATCGTTGATAACCTTCCATTCCTTTGGAATATATATTTCAATTCCTCCGAATGACGCATAAACATTTATTTTAGCCTGACCGTTTGACAGTGCGGCGTTATCAAGATATACTTTCAGTCCTCCGAAGGAACAGTCGATATCGGCAGTTTTAAGGTTCTGAGAGGTAATATATTTTATGCTTCCGCTGTATCTTGTTCTTATTTTTATGTTTTCGCCGTCTGTTGTATCGGTTTCCCAATCTTCCGAGTTGTCATGTTTGTGATGGTGCTTGCGGGGAAAAATCAATGTAAGGCCGATGGAAAGGAACAGTGCCGTACCCAGGACAGGCCATGGAGTAAGGCTTTCAATGCCTAAAGGCTTATCGAATAGTATGGCGTATAATGCCAGGGAAAACATTATGCCGATAAAGTTTACATGCATAACGCTGGTTACCAGAACGGGAACAAGGATCAGTGAAAAAATTAAAGTCCAAAGGCTTATTCCGCCCAAAATCCCCACCTGATTAAGTATAACAACTGCTGCGGCTGCTATAAAAAACAGCCCCCATATAATATTTTTTGTTTTCATATAAAAAACTCCTTTCAAAATAATTGTTATTTCCTTGTTTCATCTATTCGCTGTTTGAGAACCTTATAATAATTTCTTGAAACATAAACCTGCTTGTGTGAACCGTTAAACCGAACAATGCTGGAGGAAGTTATATTTTTCTCCAGAGAATATATATGGCTGACATTTAAAATAGTGGATTTTGAAACCCTTATAAAATTGTGCGGAAGAATTTCCTCCAGTTCATAAAGTCTGTTTTTTACCTGATATAAATCAGACTGTGTATGGGCGTTGATTATATTCCCCGAGGTCTCAAAGAACAGCACCGATTCAGGGGAGAGATAATATTCCACATTGTTTTTATAAAATCTCAGGTTGTTTTGTTTTGAAATGTTTTGTGCTATTTTATGTATTTTTTTAATATTATCGTTTAATTCTTTACAGCGAATTAAAATTTCATCTTCCCCTATGGTATTGTCTATTTCTATTTTTATTATCAAGTCCTCACCCCCTATGGTTTTATTATACTATTTTTCAAACTAATTGTAAATGAAAAAATCTTAACAGGTTAAATTTCAGGCGTAAGATGTAATAAGTGGAGTTTTAACGTGAAAAATAAGTTATAAATGATACTTATTATAGCTGTTGACAGATACCCCATATGGGTATATAATATATGACAAAGGAGGAGTTTGTATGAAATGTAATAATGAAAAAGAGTGCGGATGCATCAGATATAAACACACGCCAAGAAATGAGAATGATTTAAAATTGCTTAGAAACAGGCTAAACCGAATAATCGGTCAACTTGGCGGAATACAGAAAATGCTTGATGAAAACAGATATTGCGGTGATATTCTTATACAGATTGCCGCTGTGGAAAGTGCCTTACAAAGTGTGGGTTATATAATCCTTCAAGATCATATGAAAACTTGCATGGCAGAGGAAATCAAACAGGGAAAAACCGAAGTAATTGATGAGGCGGTAGAACTTATAAAAAAACTGAAGTCTTAGCCCAGACGGGGCAATACACGATATCAGATAGTGATAATTTAAGTAAATGACCCCGCTGTGTAAAGAAAGCATATATTTTAGTATTTGGTCTTAGCCCAGACGGGGCAATACACGATATCAGATAGTGATAATTTAAGTAAATGACCCCGCTGTGTAAAGAAAGCATATATTTTAATATTTGGTCTTAGCCCGGACGGGGCAGTTCACGGTATAAGTATGAGATAATTTAAAGCAATAGTTTTGAAATCAAAAGAATTATACGGGTTTTATGGTATACTAATAATAGAAAAATACAGGATGTGATATAAATTTGGTTATAAAGAAATACAGAATAACAGGTATGACCTGCTCTGCCTGTTCTGCTCATGTAGAAAAGGCGGTAAAAAAACTTGACGGTATGAAAAGCGTTAATGTGAATCTTTTGCAAAATTCCATGTCGGCAGAGTTTGACGAAAATATATTATCAGACGAGCAGATCATAAAAGCGGTGGAACATGCCGGTTACGGTGCAAGCCTTTTTGGAAGCGTTAGAAAAGGCAACGAAACTGAAAATCATGCAAATTCAATGAAAAAGCGAATGATTTGGTCTGTTGTATTCCTTGTTCCGCTGTTTTATATTTGCATGGGACATATGGCAGGAATACCTTTGCCTCCCATTTTACAGGGACATAAAAACATGATGATTTTTGCCCTTGCTCAGCTCTTTTTCACCATACCCATAGTTTTTCTTAACCGAAGCTATTTTATCAACGGCTTTAAAAATCTTATTCATTTATCACCCAATATGGATTCTCTTATAGCGTTGGGTGCTGCGGCAGCAGGAAGCTACAGCGTTGTTCAGATGTTTAAAATGGCATATGAGATGGGCAGAGGGGATATGTCTGCTGCACATGACAGTATGATGAATTTATATTTTGAATCCTGCGGAATGATACTTACCCTTATAACTGTGGGCAAGTATCTTGAAAGCAGATCAAAGGCTAAAACTTCTCAGGCAATAGAAAAGCTTGTAAATCTTGCTCCGAAAACGGCAGTTATTTTAGTTGACGGAAAGGAGAAAGAAGTTCCTGTAGAACAGATAAAAATCGGAGATACTTTTATTGTGCGTTCTGGAAGCGTCATTCCCTGTGACGGTGAAATAATCGACGGTGGGTGCATCACGGATCAGTCTGCAATTACAGGGGAAAGTATTCCCGTATCAAAAGACGTATCCGATAGCTTAATGGCGGGAACCATATGCGTCAACGGTCATGCAAAGGTGAAATGTCAAAGGACTTCTGAAAATTCCACATTGGCACAGATCATCGCTCTGGTGGAGGAAGCGTCATCTTCCAAAGCGCCGATTTCAAAACTTGCCGATAAGGTAAGCGGAGTATTTGTTCCCATTGTAATCGGCATAGCTGTTCTGGCGGCGATAATCTGGGGAATTGCAGGAGCCGATTTTGCCAAGGCACTTTCAGTAGGAATATCGGTGCTTGTTATTTCATGTCCATGTGCTTTGGGACTTGCCACTCCAACAGCGATAATGGTGGGAACCGGCAGAGGTGCCGAAATGGGAATTCTCATAAAATCTGCGGAAAGCCTTGAAATTGCCCATAAAGTGACTACGGTGGTGCTTGATAAAACGGGTACGGTCACAGAGGGAAAGCCGGTTGTTACAGATGTAATAACTATGGACGGAATCAATGAGGAACAGCTATTTGAATATATTTTTCCTTTGGAAAAGCTGTCATCCCATCCCCTTTCTAATGCAATATGCGAATATTCGGAAAGCACTTTTAATATTGATTATGAATGTTCCGATTACATTGAAAGAGCAGGACTGGGGATTTCGGGAACTGTAAAAGGGAACCGTGTTATTGCAGGCAATGCAAAATTTTTGTCGGAAAACAGCATAGAAGTTTCAAAAGCTGACAGCCTATGCGAAAGGTTAGCAAATGAGGGGAAAACTCCATTGCTTTTTGGTATCGGAGGCGTGCTTTCGGGAATAGTCGCCGTTGCAGACACAGTTAAGAATACCAGTGAAAACGCTATAAGGCAAATGCAGAAAATGGGCATGAAAGTTATTATGCTGACAGGTGATAACAAAAAGACTGCCCATGCAATACAAAAGCAAATCCATGCCGACAAAGTAATTGCCGAAGTTATGCCTCAGGAGAAAGAGGAGGAGATCAGGAAACTCCAGACCGGCGGCGAATGCGTTGCGATGATAGGGGACGGAATAAACGATTCGCCGGCTCTGGCAAGAGCCGATGTGGGCATAGCCATTGGTGCAGGGCAGGATATAGCAATAGAATCGGCAGATATCGTTTTGGTCAAAAATGATTTACAGGACGCCGCCGCTGCATTCGCTTTAAGCAAAGCGGTTATAAAAAATATAAAAGAGAATCTTTTCTGGGCTTTGTTTTATAATTCACTGGGAATTCCTCTGGCAGCAGGTGTGTTTTATCCGATTCTCGGCTGGACGCTTAATCCTATGTTCGGGGCGGCGGCAATGAGCCTTAGTTCCGTATTCGTTGTTACAAATGCTCTCAGACTGAAGCTTTTCAAACCTCAGTTTGATATGATAAATTATAAGCCCGATTCAAGCAGGAATAAAAATAAAACGAAAGGAAATGTTATTATGAAAAAGGTAATGAAAATTGAAGGTATGATGTGCGGTCACTGCACGGGAAGAGTTGAGAAAGTGTTAAACGAACTAAAAGGAGTTAAAGCTCAGGTGTCTTTGGAGGACAAAGCGGCATATCTGGAAATCACCGAAAATATAACAGATGAACAGCTCAAAGACGTTGTAGAAGCAGAAGGCTATAAGGTCACGGAAATAAAATAAAAAAACACCCCCTGATTTTGTGATCAGGGGGTGTTAGTTTCACTGTGTTATTATAATAATGCCACGATAAAATAATTATTCGTCGACTTCTTCAACAGGCTCGTCGATTTTATCCAAGTCGGCTTCAACATCAGTTTCATCGTCATTAGCTTCGGATTCTTCAGTATCCTCTTCTTCTGATTCCGAATCATCGCTTTCGTCTTCACAATCACAGCAGTCATCGCAGCAGCAATCGTCGAAATCTTCATCGAGGTCTTCGTAATCGTAATCCTCGAGTTCTTTGTGTTTCTTTATTGCAAAAACTGCGGCAGCACCTGCGGCAACAGCACCCAGGGCGGCAAGAAATTTAAGTCCACCTGACATAACTAACACTCCTTTTAAATATTTACATTAATAATAACATATATTTGGATTAAATAAATTATATCACATTATTTAAAATTAATCAAGTATTTTTAATAACAATTTGTTCTGCCTCAAAACTGAAAAAATATTTGATGATGGGTTTACATATTCCCCGTTATACTCATAATAATACTGATGGCTGCAAGGGGAGCGGTTTCACATCTTAAAATTCTCGGTCCCAATCCAATGGGAAGGATATCTTTTTCTTTGCATCGTTCTATCTCATCAATATCAAAACCGCCCTCGCTTCCTATAAGAAGTCCCACGGAGCTTTTGGGAGATATTTGTATATGAGAAAGAGTTTT
Organism: Oscillospiraceae bacterium; assembly: GCA_051882055.1. Classification (GTDB taxonomy): domain Bacteria; phylum Bacillota; class Clostridia; order Oscillospirales; family Ruminococcaceae; genus FB2012. The sequence goes on along the minus strand of JBJERB010000028.1, from coordinate 10,534 downwards.
TCCGCCTTTTTCATAGCATACGAATTTGTAATTCATATCACACATTTGATTAATGCACGTTTCAAGACTAATTATATCCGAAACCACGGGAATTATACCTCTTCCTGACTGCTTTGCCGCTTCAAGGGCAATTTTTTGAAGCCTTTTGCGTTTATTTTCAAAAGATTTTTTGTCAGGGCGGGAAATGCATCTTGAGGTTATCACAGGTCGGATTTCAGTTGCACCCAGTTCCACTGCTTTTTGTACTATCAGGTCGAATTTATCTCCTTTAGGTACAGCCTGAAACAGGGTGAGTTTTATATCCGGTTCCGATTGTGACGGAGAAAAGCTTAAAATCCGGCATATCACTTGTTTGTCGGAAATGCTTTGAATTTCCGTATAATACTCGATACCGTTATTGCACACTGTGAGTTTATCATTCAATTTCATTCTCAGGCTTCTGCCGATATGAACGGCGTCGCTGCCGCTTATAACGGCTATATCGTTATTTATTTCATTTGAAAAAAATCTTGGCACAAAAGCACCTCCGCTTCAGATAAAATTGGAAATTGCAGAATACATATAACAACGACTTACGTCCGGTCGCTTGTTGAATGACGGGGCAAAACCCTTTATTGAAAGTATATCACAACGGCGAAAAAAGTGCAATAATTTTCATTCTTAGAACAATAGATTTTCACAATAATATCACAAATTGTGGGTATTATATAGACATCAAAGGAAACCTTTGATAATCATTATGATATGTAGGCTTTTACCCCAAGCCTTCATATAAATATTCAGCAGTTAAGTTTCTGCTGGATTCTCCCCTATAATTTTTTATTTTTTGGCATCCGTCTTCGGGCGGATGTTTTTTTGTCATGCGAAAACCTTTTGTGTATTGACAAACACGGTGTTATATTGTATAATATTATCTGTCATTGACATAAATTTATGCTGATATGGCTCAGTTGTATAGAGAACCTTTGCTCCGCAAAGCTCGCACATCTCGTAATGAGCAGGTCGTGTGTTTGCTGTAAAGCGACACATCGGCGGATAGAATAATCTAACAAAATTTAACATGCTGGTGTAGCTCAGTTGGTAGAGCAGCGCATTCGTAATGCGCAGGTCACGTGTTCGAGTCACGCCACCAGCTCCAGTCTTAGCCCAGACGGGGCAATACACGATAACAGTTTGATGGAATTGATTATTCTGACTTCGCTGTGGAAAGTATTATTTAATCCTAAGTATGAATTACTGAGCCCGGACGGGTAAAATCCGACATCATTCTTTGGTGTCGGATTTTTTGTATTTTGTGACAGCCCTGTATGGCTCGGTTGGCAGTGATGATGGATCATAGCTCTTGACGAATAAGAAGAATTATTTTATAATAGTAATTGGTAAATTTAAATATGTTTAATGAGGAGATAATCTTATGGATAATAATGTAATAATTCTTGCCGGTGGTCAGGGTAAAAGAATGAAAACCGATAAGCCTAAGGTGCTTTGCAATGTAATCGGTGAACCTATGCTTGAGTGGGTGCTTACTGCCTGCGAAAATGCAAATCTTGATAATGTTTGCGTGGTAAAAGGCTTTGCAGCTGAAATGATTGATGAGTATCTTGAAAACCGTGATTCAAAAGCTAATATCGAAACCGTTTTGCAGGCTGAACGTCTTGGAACGGGTCATGCGGTTATGCAGGCAAAAGATTTCCTTGAAAAACATAAAGACGGTAATACTTTGGTTCTTTGCGGTGACGCTCCGTTTATTGATGCTGAAACTATTGAGGGGGCTTTGGAGCTTCACACTCAGCGTGACTGCAGCGTAACAGTTGTTACTTCAAGAATCGAAAATCCAACGGGATACGGAAGAATTATTCGTACAGAAGACGGTATCAGCGGTATTGTGGAACATAAAGACTGCAATCCTTATCAGCTAGCCATCACGGAGATCAATTCCGGTTGCTATTGGTTTAAAACTGCTGATTTGCTTGATGTCCTTTTTGATATTAAGCCTGAAAACGCTCAGGGTGAATATTATCTGACAGACTGTATCGAGCTGTTGATATCCAAAGGAAAAACTGCTGACGCTTTTATTTCCAGAAATCCGAATGTTGCTCTGGGTGCAAATGACAGACGTGGGCTTTTAATGCTCAATGATATTGCAAGACAGGAGATAATTGGGAAATTCCTTGATGAGGGAATTGAATTTTGCTGTACCGACGGTGTCAGCATCGGAAATAATGTTACCATAGGAGCAGGAACGGTGATCCATTCGGGAGTTATCCTCAGAGGAAATACTAAAATCGGTGAGAACTGCGTTTTGGGTAATAATTGCATAATTGAAAATACTGTTGTCGGCAATAATGTTAAACTCAATAATGTTCAGGCTTACGAGTCGGTAATTGAAGACGATGTAAAAATAGGACCGTACGTTCAGCTCAGACCTAATTCTCATATAAAAAGAGGAGTTAAAATCGGAGATTTTGTAGAGATCAAAAATTCCACTATAGGTGAATATACGGCGGTTGCTCATTTGACATACATTGGAGATTCGGATGTAGGAGCTAATGTCAATTTCGGCTGTGGGGTTGTAACGGTTAATTATAACGGAGATAAGAAATTCAGAACGGTAATTGAAGATAACGCATTTATCGGCTGTAATACAAATCTTATTGCTCCTGTTCGTGTGGGCAGAGGAGCATATACGGCGGCAGGTTCGACCATAACAAGAGATATTCCTGATAATGCACTTGCTATTGAACGAGGTAAGGCGGAAATCAAAGAGGGATATGCAGAACGTAAGCTTAAAGCCCGTACTGAAAAATACGAAATGCAAAAACAGCAGGAAAATAAAAAATAATAATATGCATAACGGACAAACGGGAAGTTTGTCCGTTTTTTATGCAACTACTGGAATTATGGGGGTTGTTGTTGACATTTGAGATAAAATAGGGTATAATTTTTATGTGTTAACTAATTTATAATGTTTAATGCGGATTTTTTATTTGGCCTCTTTTATCATGAGATTTTAAATAATAATTAGATTTAAATATAATGAATTTTAAGTATATTCTTGCAAGCTGTAAGTCTTGGGACTGCTGCGAATAATTTGTCGTGAAATCTTCGACATTTTGCGACAAAAGCGGTAAAATTACTGCACTTTCATTAGAAAGGATTGGTCGTATATATGAAAAGGAAAGCATTGGTTGTGGCTAATCTTGCAGGGTTTGCAAGCTTCTTGTTTAATGATTTTGATATATTGCAAAAACAGGGCTTTGAAATAGTATTTGCGGCTAATGCCAATATGCTTCAATGGGATGATACAAAAAAAGAGCTTGAAAGAAGAAATATACCGTTTTATCAAGTGGATTTTGACAGCAAGAATCCTGTTACAAAGCAAAATCTGATTGCTTATCGGCAGATAAAAAAATTAATTGAAGATAATGATTTTGAACTTATTCATTGCCATACGCCAATAGCGGGATTTGTCACTCGTCTTGCGTCAATAAAAGCGAGAAGAAAAGGAACAAAGGTGATATATACTACCCACGGGTTTGCTTTTACTTCTTATTCTTCTGATAAGAGCAGATTTGTATACTATAATTTTGAAAAAATCATGTCTTTGTTCTGCGACGCCATTGTGACAATTAACCATGAAGATTTTGAGAATGCTAAAACAATGTTTTGCAAAAAGGTTTATCACATTAACGGTGTGGGAGTGGATACCGAAAAGTATCACAATGTTTCGGTCGATCGGAATGAATACCGTGAAAAGCTTGGAATACCTAACGATAAAATAATGGTTTTAAGCGTTGGTGAACTGTCGGAAAGAAAGAATCATCAGATTATTATTCGTGCTTTGTCAAAGCTTGAAAATAAGGATGATTATGTTTATGTTATATGCGGCAGCGGAATTGGCAAAGAGGGTACCGGGGAGTATCTTGAACAGCTTGCTGAAGAGTTGGAAGTAGATTTGAGGCTTCTGGGCTTTCGGCATGATATTGCCGAAATAACAAAATGTTCGGATATAGGTGCTATACCGTCTGTTAGAGAAGGTCTGGGATTTGCGGGAATACAATCGTTATGTGCACAAGTTCCCCTTGTGGCAGCCTCAGTTCAGGGAATAAAGGATTATGTAATTGACGGAGTAAACGGTTATTTATGTATACCTGATAATGCTGATGAATATGCCGAAGCAATATTCAAACTATCTGATGAAAAACACAGAAATGAATTAAGCAAGAATTGTTATGAAACGTCAAAAAAATTTGACCGTTCGGTTTCTTATAAACAGATGAAAAAAGTGTATGATTCTGTTTTGTTTTAAATAGCAAACTTATTCTTTATATAATTTATTATGGATTTGAGATAATTTACTACCTTCTGAAAGGAATATAAAATTTATATGAAAGATGAAAAGATCCTGAAGGGTAAGCCAAAACAGAAAAAGAATTATAATATTACTGCGGTAACTATTATTAAAGCAATTCTGTATTGGACAATATTAATGGAGTTCCTTGTTACGGAATTGGGAGCACCGTCATTTATAAGATTTATGAATGACGTATTGGTTTTAATACTTTTGGTTTGTGTAATATTACATGCGTCGCTCCTGTTGAAAACTCCGCAGTATAAATGGATAGTTTTAATGTTTGGCTTATTTGTTGCCGGGATTATTGTCGGCATCATAGGAAATCTTGTTCCTATTGCTTATGTTTTTTGGGGTACACGTAATACACTCAGATTTTTTGTGTACTTTTTTGCATGTATAATCTTTTTAAAACGTGAAGATATAGAAAAAATAATGACAAGCCTTTTATATATTCAAGCGTTAAATATTATCCTGGCTTTGTTCCAATACTTCGTTTTAGATAGGTGGAGCGATGATTTAGGCGGCGTTTTCGGATATGGAAACACAACGGGCACTTGCGGATTGTGCTGTTTGCTGGTTGCTTATTATTTTGCAATGTATCTTAATAAAAAAGCGTCTATATTTAAATTCATCTTTGCTACTGTTACTTCTATGATAATAGCGGCAATAGCTGAGCAAAAAGTTCTTTATCTTTTAATGGTTGTAGTTTTCGTAGGCGGATTTTTAATTTCACGATTCTCTGTAAGAAAAGTAATAGGAATAATTCTTTGTGTAGCAGGTTTGATTATCGGATTAAATGTACTCAAAAGCATTGCTCCAAAATCCTTTGAAGTCCTGACTGATATAGATGAGTTTTTGAATTATTCTCAGGTTACATATGAAGATGGATATCGTCTTCCCAGAATAGGTTCATTTTCTATAATTGATTCATTGTTTTTTGGTAATAATGTATTCCATAAGTTTTTTGGCTTTGGACTTGGAAACTGTGATTTTTCTTCCATTGATTTATTTACCAGTGATTTTTACAAGCAATTCGGTCGCCTTAACTACCGTTGGTTTACCCACCAGTGGATGTTTTTAGAAAATGGATTTGTAGGAATTATATCCATGATTGGCATATGGTTAACAAATGGTTTGTCGATGCTTTTCTACAGAAAAAAGGCAAAGCCTGAAAACAGAAGTATAATAGATACATCCATTATTTATTCTGTACTTATGATTTTGTTTATGTGGACAGGCCCATGTTTTAAAATAGATACGGGATACATAATCTTTTTCGGTGCTGCAATTGGAATAGCTGTATTGAGAGATACAAAGGACGAAGAAATCAGTAAGAAAAAGCTGTTTAAAAATGATAAAGATTCTGAAAAAGACAATGGGAATGACATCTTAGAGCATGAAGCTGTAAAAGAAAGAGCAGATATTTCTCAAATGCCTGATATTCATTTGGAAAAAGGTCATTGGATAAATGATTGATATTTATAAGAAAACCGCTGTAATCCAATTTCGGATCACAGCGGTTTTTGTGTAATATAAAGGAATAGTTATATTTTGATTTTATCAAGAATTTCGCCTACTTTGCCGTGTATAACAAGGTCGCATGAGGAATCCATAGGAGTCGGGTCACGGTTTATCAGGACTAAATTGCTGCCTTTGAAGTAACGTACAAATCCGGCGGCAGGGTAAACGGTCAGCGATGTTCCGGCAATAATAAGCGTATCGCAGGTAGAAATTGCATTAAGAGCGTTTGTTACGGTGGTATTATCCAGTCCTTCTTCATAAAGTACCACGTCGGGCTTGATTATTCCTCCGCATGAGCATCTGGGTATACCCGTTGAATTGAGCATATACTCTGCATTGTATTGCTTTTTGCACTTCATGCAGAAGTTCCTGTGAACCGACCCGTGAAGTTCATATACAGTTTTGCTTCCTGCCATTTGATGAAGCCCGTCAATATTCTGGGTTATGACAGCAGAAAGAAGTCCTTTTTCCTCCATTTCGGCAAGCTTAATATGTGCTTTATTTGGCTTAGCATTCAGACACAGCATTTTGTCACGGTAGAATTTATAGAATTCTTCGGTTTCCTCCATAAAAAATGTATGACTTAAAATCGTTTCAGGGGGAAAGTCATATTTTTGATTATAAAGTCCGTCTACCGAACGAAAATCCGGGATACCGCTTTCGGTTGATACACCCGCACCGCCGAAAAACACTATATTTTTGCTTTGATTTATTATTTCCTGTAGATCTTTCATGGTTTTTCCTCCCTTAATTGCTTTGCCCTTATTGAAAAAGCAATGCCATCCTTAACATCGGATGGCATTGTTATTTCTATTTATTGCTGTTGTCAACCGAAGCTTTTATGAAGTCTTTAAACAAAAGATGAGCACGGTTTGGACGTGATTTGAATTCCGGGTGGAACTGAACTCCCACAAACCAAGGATGAACATCTTCCGGAAGCTCTACAATTTCAACCAGCTTTTCGTCAGGAGATAATCCTGCAAGAATCAAACCGTTTTCGGAAAGCTGCTTTCTGTAAGCATTGTTGAATTCCCAGCGGTGACGGTGACGTTCATATATAAGATCCTCGCCGTATATCTGTCTGGATTTTGAACCTTCAGTAAGCTTGCATGGATAAAGACCAAGACGCATTGTTCCGCCTTTTTCGGTAATGTCTTTCTGCTCGTCCATAATATCGATTACGGGAGCGGATGTGCTGCAGAATTCAGTTGAGTTTGCATCTTTAAGTCCGGCAACGTGTCTTGCAAATTCTACAACTGACATTTGCATTCCAAGGCAGATTCCGAACATTGGAATTTTGTTTTCCCTTGCATATCGGATAGCTTCAATCATGCCTTCGATTCCTCTGTCGCCAAAGCCTCCGGGAACTATAATTCCGTCGCAGCCTTTGAGCATTTCAGCTGCGTTATCACTGCTTATATCTTCAGATTGAATCCATTTTATATCCACCTCGGCACTGTTCTCAAATCCGCCGTGACGAAGTGCCTCTGCAACTGAAAGGTAAGCGTCTTCAAGCTCAACATATTTTCCTACAAGACCGATTGTTACTTTCTTTGTACAATTTTTAACTCTGTCAATCATAGCGTTCCAATCGCTTAAATCAGGCTTGCGGTTTTCAAGATGAAGATGTTCGCATACAACGTCTGCAAGTCCCTCATTTTCAAGCCATATAGGCACTTCATAAAGAGAAGGAGCCGTAAGGTTCTGGATAACATCTTCAGGACGGACGTTACAGAACAGACTGATTTTATTTTTCATATCCTCCGGAATAGGCATTTCCGAACGCAATACAAGGATATTAGGCTGTATTCCCATTGACAGAAGCTCTTTGACTGAATGCTGTGTGGGTTTTGATTTCAACTCTTTTGAGCCTGATATATATGGTATAAGGCACACATGAATAAATACGGCATTGTCTTTTCCAAGCTCAGTGTATGCCTGTCTTATTGCTTCAAGGAAAGGTGTGGATTCAATATCTCCCACAGTACCGCCGATTTCGGTAATAACAACATCGGTGTTTGTTTCTTTGCCTACCCGATAGAGCTTGTCCTTAATTTCGTTTGTAATATGGGGTACGACCTGCACAGTGCCGCCGAGATAGTCGCCCCGTCTTTCTTTATTAAGCACGTTCCAATAAATCTTTCCTGTAGTAACATTGGAATTAATAGAAAGATTCTCGTCGATGAATCTTTCGTAATGTCCAAGGTCAAGATCCGTTTCGGCACCGTCGTCGGTTACAAAAACTTCGCCGTGCTGATAAGGGGACATAGTTCCCGGATCCACATTGATATATGGGTCAAATTTCTGAATCGTGACGCTGTAGCCTCTTGCTTTGAGCAAACGTCCCAAAGATGCGGCGGTAATACCTTTACCTAATCCTGAAACGACGCCGCCGGTGACAAATACATATTTAGTAGGCATAATATAAACCTCCGAATAATTAATAATTGCAGCAACCCGTTATCGCCCTAAATATCTGACGCAAAGCGTTTTCAGTCTGTAAGCTTACGAAACTGATAATTTCAAAGCATTGGGCTGATAAAATAATCATAATAATTTCATATTCTTATTAAAAACTGCATAATAAACCTTATATATTATCATACCAAATTTTTTGACAAATGGCAAGGGTTTTAAAGCAATTTATTTATTTTTTTACTATGTGTTAATTCCATTAATAGCTTATTGAAATATTTTCTCTTTGTATTAAAATCATGTAAACATACAATTTAACAAAAACTTAAGCAATTAATATAAAATTAATAAATTGGTCTAAAAATATTATAAATGCTTATTGTAAAATCGGCGGATTTGTTGTATAATTATGTGTATATAGATAGTTTTGTTTAACAATTTGTATTAAATTATATTTTTCTGAATTATGTATTGTTAATATGATGTTATCGGTATATAATTTATAGGGAAATGAGGTTATGTATGTCTGATAATAATAAGCCTTTGAATAATGAGAAAAGTCATAACGGCAAAGCGGACAGAGAACTTGAACAGCTTTTGCTTCAGGTTTTTGGAAGCAAAGAAAATCTGGAAAAAGAAAGGCAAAAGCAAGCTGAGCGGAAAGCTGAAGGGAGTAAGCAAAACACTTCCGAAGAGAATGTCCCTAAGCAAGATAATAAGGGTAATTTGTCCGGCAAGGCAGTAAATCATCAAGGCGGAAACAGATCGCATCAAGGTTCGCCACAGAATAGAAAACGTCCACCTGACGGAAGAAATAACGGCGGAGTAAAAAAGAGACCGCCTAATGCATCTCAGGGTAGATCAACGCAAAATGGAGAAAGCCCAAAAAAGTCAAACGCCAATCGAGGTACTTCTCAAAGACCGAAGAATAACGGAAATCCACAACAGCGAAAAAAAAGGCCTTTGCCTAATGGTCAGAAAGCGGTAAATACCGGCACAAAGCCAAATCCAAAAAGTTCTGCCCCGCAAAAGAACATAAAAGGTCCTGAGAACAATAAAAACAGTTTAAGCAATAAACAAGCTCAGTTTAAAGAAAAACTGTCAAAGATGTCTGGAAAGAAAAGAGCAGCGGTAATTGTGGGAATATTTCTTGGTATATTGCTTATACTTGCTCTTCTTATTTATGGACTATACAGCTTCTATTATTCGCTTTTCGGCAGATATAGCGGTAAGTTGAATGACGGTGAATACATTTATAACAGCAGCGACTATGTGGATGATTCGGATACTATGACTCCGGAGGAAGCTGAAGCTGCACTGAAAAAACAGCTTGAGGGAAAAGCAAGCGATCCGATGAAGGATAAGGATGTTATGAATATCCTTTTAATCGGTGAGGATCTGCGTGATACCGATTCGGAACAACGTGGAAATACCGACGTTATGCTGATGATTTCTCTTAACAAAAAACAAAAGACAATTACAATGACGTCGTTTATGAGAGACGCATGGGTTAATATTGAAGGCTATGGCATGGCAAAGCTTAACGCAGCTTATTGGAGAGACGGTCCCGAACTTCTTAAAAGCACTATCGAGAATTATTACGGAGTTGCGATTGACAGATACGTAATTGTTAATTTCAAATCATTTATAAAAATCGTTGACACTCTCGGAGGAATCACCATGGACGTTCGTGATGATGAAGCCGAGGGAATGAAAGCTCCCATGGCAGAGCAGAATAATATTCTCGGTAATAAGAAGGGAACAGACTATCTGCAACAAGGCGGAACAGGATTAAGGCTTAACGGAAATCAGGCTCTTGCTTTTGCACGTTTGAGATATGTAGGAAATGCTGATTATGAGCGAACAGAACGTCAGAGAAGAGTAATTGCGGAAATCATTAATGAATCTAAAAACCTTAGCCTTTTAGAAATAAATGATCTGGTACAGGAAATTTTCCCACGGGTTAAGTTAGATATTACTAAAGGTGAAATGGCTTCGTTGCTCTTGAATTGTCTTGATTATATGAATTATGATATTCAGCAATTAAGAATGCCGGCAGATGGATTGTTCAGTGAAGATATTATTAACGGACTTTCGGTTCTGTCACCTGATTATAAAGCAAATTCAGAACTGCTGATAGATACTATTTACGGCAGCGGTGATTCGTCCGAAACTGATGATTCACAGGCAGCTGAGCAGGCTGACGCTGACATCACCGATTACAATGATTACAACAATTAAATA
>JBJERB010000027.1:0-3215 GCA_051882055.1 Oscillospiraceae bacterium | reverse complement strand
ATTTTCACTATGACATTAAGTATAGGAGAAAAGAAAAAGAAAAGAAAATTAAAAACTGCATAGACATAAAAAGGGGGCTGTTGATTGCAACAGCCCCTCATTTTTTATTGCTTATTCTTTTCCCTCTGCAAGCTCGAATTTGTATCCTACGCCCCAGACCGTTTTCAGCGACCATTCAGGCGATACTCCCTCTAACTTTTCACGCAAACGCTTAACATGAACATCAATGGTTCTTGAATCTCCGTAATACTCAAATCCCCAGACCTCGTCAAGAAGCTGATCACGGGTATATACTCTGTTTGGATTTGAAGCAAGATGGAACAAAAGCTCAAGCTCCTTAGGAGGAGTGTCAAGCACAACTCCATTGACTCTCAGTTCATATCTTGTCATGTTTACCGAAAGCTTGTCATATTTGACTTCCTTGATCTCAACCTCGTTTTTGTTCTGACCAACCCTGCGGCAAACAGCCTTGATCCTTGCAATTACTTCTTTTGTATCAAAGGGTTTTACAATATAGTCGTCAGCTCCAAGCTCAAGACCGAGAACCTTGTCAAAGGTTTCTGACTTAGCAGTTATCATAATGAGCGGAACATTGGATCTCTTTCTTATTTCACGGCAAACCTGCCATCCGTCCATTCCCGGAAGCATAATGTCAAGAAGAATAATATCGGGCTTCAGTGCATTATATTTAATGACTGCCTCGTCGCCGTCATATGCCAATATGACGCCGTAACCCTCTTTCTCAAGATAAAGTCTGAGCAGCTCACAAGTATTTTTATCATCATCGACTACTAAAACTCTTCCCAATGACATATTCATCTTCCTTTCTCGTATAAAATCCATTGATAAAACTATTATTAATATATTTTTTACACAAGTTTCATTAGAAATCAGTGAAATTTTGAACAAACAATTTTATTTTTTTAATTGATGTATTTATTATAACAAATTCATATATGAATTTATTGTGGTTTTTGTGTATAAATTATGTATAAAATATAAACCAAATTATTTATATAATATAACAAAATTGTAAACTTGTCAATGAATAAATTAACTAAAATATAGGTAATATATGCTTTTTTGTTTGTGCAAATATACAATCTTTGTGAAAAATAAGTGAATGTACTTGCTTTTTCATAAAAAGGTGTTAGAATATAATTAGCACTCAACAAGAAAGAGTGCTAACACTATAAAGGCAATACTGCCAACAAAGAAAAAACACAGAGCAATGCTCTGACAATTAAAAAGGAGAGGGTTTATTATGACAATCAAACCATTACAGGACAGAGTTGTAGTAAAGATGACAGAAGCAGAAGAAACAACTCAAAGCGGAATTATTCTTACCGGCTCAGCTAAAGAAAAGCCTGAGGTTGCCGAAGTTTTGGAAGTAGGTCCGGGAAAATCAGATGTAAGCATGGAAGTTTCCAAAGGCGATAAAGTTTTGATTTCTAAATATTCGGGAACAACAGTTAAGCTGGAAGGCGAAGAATATATAATCGTAAAAATGGACGATATTCTCGCAGTTGTTAAGTAAATATATACTATATAAATAAAACAAAACGGAGGTTATTAATTATGGCTAAGGATATTATTTACGGCGAACAAGCAAGAAAATCATTGCAGGCAGGTATTGATAAACTTGCTGACACAGTAAAAATCACAATGGGACCTAAAGGCAGAAACGTAGTTCTGGATAAGAAGTTCGGTTCTCCTTTGATTACAAACGACGGTGTTACCATTGCAAAAGAAATTGAACTTGAAGATTCTTTTGAAAACATGGGTGCTCAGCTTGTAAAAGAAGTTGCTACAAAGACTAACGACGCTGCAGGCGACGGTACTACAACAGCAACTCTTCTTGCACAGGCTCTTGTACGTGAAGGTATGAAAAATATTGCTGCCGGTGCAAATCCAATGGTAGTTAAAAAGGGTATGTCAAAAGCTGTAGATACAGCTGTAGAAACAATAATTGCAAACTCAAAGACAGTTGCAGGTTCAGCTGATATTGCAAGAGTTGCTACAGTTTCTTCAGGTGACGAATCAGTAGGCGATCTTATTGCTGAAGCAATGGAAAAAGTAACTGCCGACGGCGTTATTACTATTGAAGAATCAAAAACTGCTGAAACCTACAGCGAAGTGGTAGAAGGTATGCAGTTTGACAGAGGATATATTGCTCCTTATATGGTAACAGATACAGATAAAATGGAAGCTGTTATCGACGATGCATATATTCTTATTACTGACAAGAAAATTTCAAATATACAGGAAATCCTCCCTCTTCTTGAACAGATTGTAAAGGCAGGCAAAAAGCTGGTAATTATCGCTGAAGACGTTGAAGGAGAGGCACTCTCAACACTTATCGTAAACAAGCTGAGAGGAACATTCACCTGTGTAGCAGTTAAAGCTCCCGGATTTGGTGACAGAAGAAAAGAAATGCTTCAGGATATTGCAATTCTCACAGGCGGTCAGGTTATTTCAGAAGAAATCGGACTTGAACTTAAAGATACCACTATGGAGCAGCTGGGCAGAGCAAGACAGGTTGTTGTTCAGAAAGAAAACACAATTATTGTTGACGGTGCAGGAAATTCCGATGACATCAAAGCAAGAGTCGGACAGATCAGAGCACAGATTGAATCAACAACATCTGACTTTGACAGAGAAAAACTTCAGGAAAGACTTGCAAAGCTTTCAGGCGGTGTTGCAGTAATCAAAGTCGGTGCTGCTACAGAAGTTGAAATGAAAGAAAAGAAACTCAGAATAGAGGACGCTCTTGCAGCTACAAAGGCAGCTGTTGAAGAAGGTATCGTTGCAGGCGGCGGTACAGCACTTATCAATGCTATGCCTACAGTTAAAAAGCTCTGCGACAAGCTGGAAGGCGACGAAAAGACCGGTGCAAAGATCGTACTGAGAGCATTGGAAGAGCCGGTTCGTCAAATTGCAGCAAATGCAGGTCTTGAAGGCAGCGTAATCATTGACAAGATCGTTCGTTCAAGAAAAACAGGCTACGGCTTCGATGCATACAGTGAAAAATATGTTGATATGATCACCGCCGGAATCGTTGATCCGACTAAGGTTACACGTTCAGCACTTCAGAACGCAGCATCTGTTGCAGCAATGGTTCTCACTACTGAAAGCCTTGTTGCAGACATCAAAGACCCTGCTGCTGACGCAGCAATGGCAGCTGCAAACGGCGGCGGAATGGGCGGAATGTACTA
>JBJERB010000026.1:0-3327 GCA_051882055.1 Oscillospiraceae bacterium | reverse complement strand
ACCATCGGGTTGTTACCCATACCGATCAAGCCCATCATTTCAACGTGAGCAGGAACAGAAGATGAACCTGCAAACTGAGCGTCGGAGTGCATTCTTCCCAATGTATCTGTCATGCCGTATGAAGCAGGACCTGCAGCCATGTTATCAGGGTGGAGTGTACGTCCTGTGCCGCCGCCTGATGCAACAGAGAAGTATTTCTTGCCTGCGTCAATACGTTCTTTCTTGTATGTGCCTGCAACAGGATGCTGGAATCTTGTTGGGTTAGTTGAGTTACCTGTGATAGATACGTCAACGTTTTCTTTCCACATGATTGCAACGCCTTCTGTTACGTCGTTTGCACCATAGCAGTTTACCTTAGCACGAAGTCCGTTAGAATAAGCCTTGCGGAATACTTCCTTAACTTCGCCTGTATGATAATCCATCTCGGTTTCAACATATGTAAAACCATTGATTCTTGCAATAATCTGAGCAGCGTCCTTGCCAAGACCGTTAAGAATAACACGGAGAGGCTTCTGACGTACTTTGTTTGCCTTTTCAGCAATACCGATAGCTCCCTCAGCAGCAGCGAAGGATTCGTGACCTGCCAAAAATGCGAAACATTCTGTTTCTTCTTCAAGAAGCATTTTACCCAGATTTCCATGACCGAGACCAACCTTACGCTGGTCAGCTACAGAACCGGGAATACAGAAAGATTGAAGACCTTCGCCGATTGCAGCAGCTGCATCAGCAGCTCTCTTACAGCCCTTTTTGATTGCGATAGCACAGCCTACAGTGTAAGCCCACTTTGCATTTTCAAAACAAATTGGCTGGATTCCTTCAACGATTTTATATGGGTCAAAGCCTTTTTCTTTACAAATATCAGCACATTCTTCAATAGAATTAATACCGTATTCAGCGAGAACAGCAAGAATCTGCTTTTCTCTTCTTTCATATGATTCAAATAAAGCCATTGTTCGTTACCTCCTTATTCTTTTCTTGGGTCAACAATCTTAACAGCGTCATCAACTCTGCCGTACTGACCCTTAGCCTTTTCAAATGCTGTATTAGCATCGTCGCCGGCTTTGATAAAGTCCATCATTTTGCCGAAGTTTACGAACTGATAACCGATAATTTCGTTATCTTCATTAAGTGCAACACCGGTTACATAACCGTCAGTCATTTCAAGGTAACGAGGACCTTTTGCCAATGTACCGTACATTGTACCAACCTGTGAACGAAGTCCCTTACCAAGGTCTTCAAGGCCAGCACCTACTACAAGTCCGTCTTCAGAGAAAGCACTCTGTGAACGACCGTAAACGATCTGAAGAAAAAGCTCTCTCATTGCTGTATTGATAGCGTCGCATACCAAGTCAGTATTAAGAGCCTCAAGAATAGTTCTGCCGGGGAGAATTTCAGAAGCCATAGCAGCCGAATGAGTCATACCTGAGCATCCGATTGTTTCAACCAAAGCTTCCTGAATAATGCCTTCTTTTACGTTAAGTGTAAGTTTACATGTACCCTGCTGAGGTGCACACCAGCCCACACCGTGAGTAAATCCGGAAATATCTTTGATTTCCTTAGCTTTTACCCATTTTGCTTCCTCAGGAATCGGAGCAGCACCATGAGCAACGCCCTGAGCGATAGGGCACATTGTTTCAACTTCATGAGAATAAATCATCTTTTACAAAACTCCTCTCAATTATTTGCTGTGAAATACCAATATGTATTTTCATACACATTTATTATACAACATTTTATTTATTCTTTCAAGTGCTTTAAACAAAAATACATATTTTTTTTACATAAAGCAGATGCAAGTATTATTATGACAATTTTTTCAATTATTTCACAAATATTTTTATACGCATTGACAAATAAACTAAAAAATAGTATAATTATAATATAAATCATGGATTGGAGGAGAATCATATGAAAAAACGTATATTTAGTTTGTTTACATCAGTCATCATGATAATAAGTATCGTTGGAATACTTCCTGCAATGACGGCAGGAGCGGCAACTTCCGGAGATTTTGAATATGAAATATCCGATGAAGGAGTTTTGGTAATTACCAAGTACAACGGCTCATCTAAAAGTGTTGTAATACCTGATAAAATCAATGGCAATAATGTTTCGGCTATTGGAAGCTATGCTTTTTCCGACAATAATAATTTGCAGACTGTGAAAATAAGCAATAACGTGCTTGCTTTAGGCGAAGGTGTATTTCTAAATTGTGAAAATTTAAAGCAAGTCGACTTTATGAATAACAAAGATTTTATTTATATCGGAACCGGAGCATTTATGAATTGCAAACGTTTAACGCAGATTAAGCTTCCGACTTCATTAATAGCAATAGACGATTATGCTTTTTACAATAGTAGTTTAACAAGTATAAGTATTCCGAACAAAGTAGAGTATGTAGGCGAACTGGCTTTCGGTAATTGTTCAAATCTGTACAGTGTTTCTATTCCCAAAGCACTAAGCTATATTGGCAATTTAGCATTTGGGTATATATACAGCTACTATGATTATAATACCGATACTAATTATTATGAACCGATAAACAACTTTAAAATTAATTGTTATGCCAATACTGAAGGCGAAACATATGCACAGGATAACGACTTTAAATACAGCTATTTAAATCCAGGTTTTATTGTCTCAGGATTAAAAGTGGTTTCAACCTCTTCAAATTCAATCAAACTTCAATGGAATAAAATAAGCGTAGCAAAAGGTTATATTATATACAAATATGATAATGCAAATAAAACATGGAAAGCAGTTGCTAAAACAGGCAATGTAAATACATACACCATATCAAAGTTAAACTCAGGCACGTCATATAAGTTTGCTGTTAAGGCATATAAAACCGTAAATGGAAAAAACATTTCAAGTGTAAGCTATCCGACAGTCACAGCCGTAACGAATCCTGCAAACGTTAGCGGATTTAAAGTTTCGGCGACTAATGCAAGTGCAATTAAACTTACATGGAATAAGACAAGCGGAGCAAACGGATATATTGTATACCGTTACAACACATCAACTAAGAAATACAGCCGTATTGCAAAGGTCAGCAATCTTTCATTTATCGATAAGAATCTCAAATCGGGAACAAGCTATAAGTATGCAATCAGAGCATACAAAACAGTAGGCGGAAAAGAAGTATTAAGCCCATCATTTCCACAGATTACAGCTTCTACAAACCCTGCAACAGTTAATTTTACAGTAACAGCAGGGTCAAAGAAAGCAACTGTAAAATGGAGCAAAGTTACCGGTGCTACTGGATATAAAGCTTATTACAAGACATCTGCCAACGGAAAGTGGATAGGATTAACAACCACCACCGGC
>JBJERB010000025.1:15739-77920 GCA_051882055.1 Oscillospiraceae bacterium | reverse complement strand
TTTTCGGCAGCAGTCTTTAGTGCATTTATAACGGAAAAATCCGCAACAGCAGGGTATCCTTCAGGTAAATACTCAGCGGTCGTTCCTTCTGCCCTTATAGCCGATGACGCAATAATTAAATCTCCGCCGCTGACTTTGAGATCAATTCCTCCGCTTGTTCCGATTCTTATAAATGTATCCGCTCCGCATTTTGTAAGCTCTTCCACAGCTATGGCAGCGGACGGTCCGCCTATTCCTGTTGAACAAACCGTTACCTTTTCGCCGTCGAGAGTGCCTGTGTATACGTTGTATTCTCGGTTGTGTGCAACTTGAACAGCATTATCAAGAAGAGATGCAATTTTAGGAACTCTCCCCGGATCGCCCGGCAGAATAACATATTTTCCCACTTCCTCCGGCAAAGTCTGAATGTGAAATTGTCTTTCCCCGTCCATGATACTTGCCATAAATCCGCCTCCTTGCACAGATATATTTGTTGCTTTTTATATAAAACTTTATGCTTTTTTATTTGGAACTATTTTCATTGAAATATCAAATGCTTTAACCGAATGGGTCAATGCACCTAAAGATATAATATCAACTCCGGTTTCTGCAATGCCTCTGATAGTTTCGGCAGTAACATTTCCCGAAGCCTCAAGCTTTGCTCTGCCGTCAGTGATTTTTACGGCTTTTGCCATGTCTTCATTTGACATATTGTCAAGCATTATTATCTCGACGCCCAGCTCCAATGCTTCGTTTAACTGCTCAAGGTTTGAGACTTCAACTTCTATTTTAATAGTATGCCCCATTTTTTTTCTGAGAACATTAACAGCATTTGTCATGCTTCCGTATGCGTCAAGATGAGTGTCTTTCAGCATTGCACAGTCGGATAGATTGTATCTGTGATTCTTTCCTCCGCCTACGGTAACGGCGTATTTTTGCAAAATCCTCAGACCCGGTAAGGTTTTTCTTGTATCGGCAATAGAAGCCTTTGTACCTTTCACCAGTTCCACGCATTTGTTGGTAGCCGTTGCCACACCGGACATATGCTGAACTAAATTCAAGGCTGTTCTTTCACCTTTGAGCAAAGCCCGTGTAGAGCCTGTAATTTCAGCAATTATATCGCCTTTTTTTACTTTTTCTCCGTCGTGGATAAAAACTTTATATGACATATTTTCGTCAAGCAATTCAAAGACTCTGAGTGCAACATCGATTCCGCATAAAACCCCGTCGTCTTTTGAAACGTATTTTGCGGTCGATACTGAATTATCATCAACTAAATAATCTGTTGTTACATCAACATAGTTAATATCCTCTGCCAGGGCGTTTTTTATAATATCGTCAATCTGAAACTGCATTAATTTCATTGGTAAATTCCTTTCTTATCATCTGATAATGTTGTAATTTCCGCATTTTCCGAAGCAATTTTTGAAGCTTCGTCAAGAACTATATATGCAACGGTAGCCAATGATTTTGCTTCCACATAATCTCTGTCGATTTTGTAGTATCCGTTGTCAAGCATTTCTTTGATTTCTTTGATGCGTTCAAATCCGCTGAACAGATTTTTGATATCGGGAATTACAAAATATGCTTTTTGCATGATTTTTCTGATTTCGGTTCGGATTCCTTTTGGAATATGGGGTGCATTTTCATGCAAATTAAAATCATAAGGTATATAATTGCTGACGTGTTCGGCAACCTTTTGGTTTATATCGTTTGCGGCTCGTCTTGAAAATACCAATGCTTCAAGCAAACTGTTGCTTGCAAGTCGGTTATTTCCGTGTACTCCGGTGTGAGAACATTCTCCGCATGCATAAAGCCCATCTATGTTTGTCTGTGCTTGCGTGTTCACATTAATACCGCCCATAAGATAGTGTTGGCATGGATAAATCGGAATCATGTCCTTTGTCATGTCATAGCCTACCGCAAGCAGATTTTTGTATATCATTGGAAATCTTTGCTTGATAAATTCAGGATCTTTGTAGGAAATGTCCAGATAAAATTTGTCAGAGCCGGTTTTCTTGGACTCAAACATTATGCAGTGAGAAACCACATCTCTCGGTGCTAATTCAAGGCGTTTGTCATAATTCTGCATAAATCTTTCGCCGTTGCAGTTTTTAAGATAAGCACCCTCGCCTCTGACTGCTTCTGAGATAAGAAAACATTCACGGGTATGATGATTGCTGAATGCTGTGGGGTGAAACTGTATGTAGCAGAGATTTTTAATTTCAGCTCCCATGTTATATGCCATAGTAATTCCGTCACCTGTTGCAATAGCCGAATTGGTGGTGTATTCATAAACTCTTCCGATTCCGCCTGTTGCAAAGATCGCAAAATGTGAATTGCAAACTGTATGTTCGCCGTCTTTAAGAACAAGAAACGAAAAACCTGTTTTTGTTTTCTTGGTGTCGCAAACAGTGGCGTTTTCCCATATTTCCACATTAGGTAATTTTTTGACGTTTTCAAGTAAAGTGGTTTCTATTTCAAATCCTGTGGCGTCTTTGTGATGAAAAATTCGGTGCATACTGTGACCGCCTTCAAGAGTGCGGTGATAATCGCCGTTGGGAAGCTTGTCAAATTCAACGCCCAATTCAATGATTTTTCCGATGTCGATTTTTGCTTCGTTTACAAGAATATCGGTTGAAACAGGATCGTTTTCAAAACCTCCTGCAACAAAAGTGTCGTGCTTGTGATATTCAGTGGAATCTGCCGGATTGTTATATACACCGGCGATGCCTCCCTGAGCCAATGACGAATTGCAGAGTGTGGATTCTCTTTTGGAAAGTATAAGTATCTTAAGATTAGGAGAAAGATTTAAGGCACCGTAAAGTCCGGCAACCCCACAACCTGCAATTATTACGTCAAAATTGTTCATATCTATTACCTCTTTTAACAATTCGGCTTTTTCACAGCCAAATATATACTTATTTCATTATAACACACAAAAGATTTAATTTCAACATAATTTAATATATTTTAAACTTTAGAAGAAAAAATATAAATTGTTTTTCTGTATTCTAAGCAATTTTATGTTAAAAATAAAATCTTTTTATTTATCGTTGCTTTTTCTATATTAGTATGGTATAATTATCACGCAAAAAATGTTAGTAAAAGGAGTTATGTTTATGCCTGTATATTATAATGAGAAAGAGAAAAGTTTTAAACTCAGAGCTAAAGATACCGATTATATGATGAAAGTGGTTGAGGACGGATATCTTGCACATATTTATTACGGTCCTAAATTACCCGACAGTGATTTGACTTATCTGCTTCGTTTTGACGAAAGTCCCTTTACTCCGGCTACAAATAACCGTGATAAAGCAAGTTTTATGGATACTTTGCCTTTTGAATATCCTTGCTTCGGCATCGGAGATTATAGAGACCCTGCTTTTAAAATCCTTGATGAAAACGGTATGTCCGCTTGCGATTTAAGGTATAAGAACCATAAAATCTATGCCGGCAAGCCGAAACTTGAAGGTCTTCCCGCAACTTTTGCTACGGAAGATTCCCCGGCAGATACTTTGGAAATAGTACTTGAGGATAAATATGCAGGTCTTGAAGTGACATTGATTTATTCCGCTTTTGAAAAACTGGACGTTATTACACGTTCAGCAGTTGTTGAAAATGTAGGAAAAAGACCTTGTAATATTTCACGTGTGCTTTCAGCTTGTGTTGATTTTGACAGTGACAGATATGACTTTATTACATTGAACGGCTCCTGGGCAAGAGAACGTCATATAGTAAGAAGTCAGCTGCATCACGGCAAGCAGTATGTAGATTCATTGCGTGGAGAATCTTCTCATCAGAATAATCCGTTTGCAGCATTGTGCAGATGTAATGCAGATGAAGATAATGGGGAAGTGTTTGGATTTAATCTGGTTTATTCGGGAAATTTTATCGCAAAAGCGGAGGTTACACAGCATAGAAAAACAAGATTTCTTATGGGGATAAACCATACTGACTTTAATTGGCTGCTTGAACCGGGCGAGAGCTTTGTTGCACCTGAAGTAGTAATGGTTCATTCGGATCAGGGAATCGGTAAGATGTCCAGAACGTTCCATGATGTTTTCAGAAATAACCTTATTAGAGGTAAGTATAAGGATAAAAGACGTCCTATCCTTATTAATAACTGGGAAGCAACATATTTTGATTTCGATACGGACAAGCTGATATCCATAGCAAAAGAAGCGTCAAAACTGGGTATTGAAATGCTTGTTATGGACGATGGCTGGTTTGGACATCGTAATTCGGATAATTCCTCCCTTGGAGATTGGTTTGTAAATGAAGACAAAATCAAGGGCGGTTTGAAATATCTTGTGGACGAGGTTAATAAGCTGGGTATGAAATTCGGTATCTGGTTTGAGCCTGAAATGATTTCTCCTGATTCAAAGCTGTATAAAGAACACCCGGATTGGGCGATTCAAGTGCAGGGAAGAGATTTGACTTTGTGCAGAGAACAGTATGTTCTTGACTTTTCAAGAAAAGAAGTCAGAGACTATATTTATAATATGATGCGTAAAATTCTTGATTCCGCTAATATTGAGTATATAAAATGGGATATGAACAGACAACTTACAGAGGTTGGTTCAAATGCACTCCCTGCTAATCGTCAGAGAGAGCTTTGGCATAGATATGTGCTGGGTGTTTATGAAGTTATGGATAGATTAACTACCGATTATCCGGATATTCTGTTGGAAAACTGTTCAGGAGGCGGTGCAAGATTTGACGCAGGTATGCTTTATTATTCACCGCAGATCTGGTGTTCCGACGATACTG
The DNA here is from genome assembly GCA_051882055.1 of Oscillospiraceae bacterium. Taxonomy (GTDB): domain Bacteria; phylum Bacillota; class Clostridia; order Oscillospirales; family Ruminococcaceae; genus FB2012. The sequence continues at coordinate 73,168 of JBJERB010000025.1, read as the reverse complement.
ACGCTATTGAGAGACTTAAAATACAGCACGGCACTTCAATGTGCTATCCCTGTTCTGCAATGGGTGCTCATGTTTCCGATTGCCCAAATCACACTGTTGGACGTAATACCCCTTTTAAGACAAGAGGTCATGTGGCAATGGTGGGAACTTTCGGATACGAGCTTGATGTGACAAAGATCCCTCAGGAAGACAGGGATATGATTCCACAGCAGATTGCCGAGTTCAATAAATATAATACTCTTGTAAGAACAGGCGACCATTACCGTATAGGCAATACCTTTGAGGATATTACTTGGGACGCATGGATGTTTGTTGCAAAGGATAAAAGCGAAGCCTTGTTTGAATTTGTTCAGGTGCTGGCAAAACCTAATGAACGTTCAAGACGTGTAAAATTAAAAGGCCTCGATCCTGATGCATATTATTATGAAGAAACAAATCCTGAAATAAAGCTTTCGGGTTCCGCTTTGATGAATGCCGGTATAAATATCGCAAAAATTTGGCACGCTGATGATATGTGGGGCGATTTCCAATCCAAAATTCTGCATTTCATAAAAGTTTAAGTTCTATTTGGAGCAGCAATGTATATTGCTGCTCTTTTTGCGTTCACAAAAAGTTTATAATTAATTTGTGCAGGATTTTAAATTGAATCTTGCATTTTTTGAAACACTGTGATATAATAAATAAGTCAAATATTCTGTTTTGGTCGGAATTCTTTGATTTTACAAAGGCTTCTGACAATTTTATAGAATTTTGAATTGCAGGATTTAAATAAATTAAATTCTTTTTTGAAATAAATGCAGTCCTGCTGTTATTAAACGTATTACAGTAATAATCTGTAAAATATAAACTGCCTGATACGTGGTTTTATGTGTAATGGGAATATGCAGTGGGCAAACCGTCGTTAGGGCAAAGAAAGGTGATTTGAATGGAGCAAAGCTCGAAAACGAACTTAAAAGGTCTTTATTCTCCGAGATTTGAACACGATAACTGTGGTATCGGAGCTGTTGTTAATATTAGAGGCATAAAAAGTCATGACACTGTAGCAAACGCTTTGACGATTGTTGAAACTCTTGAACATAGAGCCGGTAAAGACGCTGAAGGCAAAACCGGTGACGGTGTCGGTATTCTGCTGCAGATTTCACATAAATTTTTCAAAAAGGTTGCAAAGCAGGATTTGGGTATTACTCTTAACGGTGAAAGAGATTATGCCGTAGGTATGTTTTTCTTCCCTCAAAAGGAACTGGCAAGAAATCAGGCAATGAAAATGTTTGAGATCATTGCTGAAAAGGAAGGGCTGCAGATACTTGGCTGGAGAAAAGTTCCTTCACGTCCGGAAGTTTTGGGACACAGAGCCGTTGAATGTATGCCTTGCATAATGCAGTGCTTTATTAAGAGACCGAAAGGCGTTTCTAAGGGTCTTGATTTTGATAGAAAACTCTATGTCGCAAGACGTGTTTTTGAACAGAGTAATGAAGATACATATGTTGTATCTCTCTCAAGCAGAACTATCGTTTATAAGGGAATGTTCCTAGTGGGCGATTTGAGAAACTTCTTTCTGGATTTGCAGGATGAAGATTATGAATCTGCAATCGCAATGGTTCATTCAAGATTTTCAACCAACACAAATCCAAGCTGGCAAAGAGCTCATCCAAACAGAATGATTGTTCATAACGGCGAGATAAATACAATTCGTGGTAATGCGGATAAAATGCTTGCCCGTGAAGAAACAATGAAATCTGAACACCTGAAAGGCGATTTGGATAAGCTTATCCCTGTTGTAAATACAGAGGGTTCAGACTCTGCGATGCTTGATAATACTTTGGAATTCTTGGTAATGAGCGGAATGGATCTGCCCCTTGCCGTAATGATTACAATTCCTGAGCCTTGGGATAATAACGGTACAATGACTCAGAGTAAGAAGGATTTTTATCAGTATTATGCAACTATGATGGAGCCTTGGGACGGACCTGCGTCAATTTTGTTCTCAGACGGTGATATGATGGGTGCCGTACTTGACAGAAACGGTCTGCGTCCTTCAAGATATTATATTACAAGCGACGGCAATCTTATTCTGTCTTCGGAGGTTGGTGCGTTGCCTATTCCTCCTGAAAAAATTGTGGTTAAGGAAAGACTTCGCCCCGGTAAAATGCTGCTGGTGGATACTGTTGAAGGCAGACTTATCGACGATGATGAGCTTAAAGAGTATTATGCTTCTAAACAGCCTTACGGTGAATGGCTTGACAGCAATCTTGTAAATCTGGCTGATTTGAAAATACCTAATATGAAGGTTGAAGAACATTCTTATGAGGAAAGACAAAGGCTTCAGAAGGCTTTCGGATATACTTATGAAGAAGTAATGACTTCAATTCTCCCGATGGCTAAAACAGGTGCTGAATCCATTGCCGCAATGGGAACAGACAGCCCTCTTGCAGTGCTGTCAAAAGAGCCTCAGCCATTGTTCAATTATTTCAAACAGCTTTTCGCTCAGGTAACTAATCCTCCTATTGACGCTATCCGTGAAGAGATCGTAACATCAACTACGGTATATATCGGTGAAGACGGAAATATTCTTGAGGAAAAAGCTGAAAACTGTAAAGTTATTAAGGTTCATAATCCTATACTTACATCAACGGATATACTGAAAATCAAAAATATGCATATTCCGGGATTTAAGGTTGCGGTTATTCCTATTCTTTATTATAAAAATACAAAGCTGAAAAAGGCAGTCAACAGATTGTTTATTGAAGCCGATAAGGCAATCAGCGAGGGTGCAAATATCCTTATTCTTTCAGATAGAGGCGTTGATGAAAACCACCTTGCTATACCATCGCTTTTGGCTGTTTCTGCACTTCATCAGCATTTGGTCGTAACAAAGAAGAGAACATCTCTTGCTATCATACTTGAAAGCGGCGAGCCGAGAGAAGTACATCATTTTGCTACTTTGCTTGGTTACGGTGCAAGTGCAATTAATCCATATCTTGCACAGGAAACTATTCATGAGCTTATCGGTGATGATTTGCTGGATAAGGATTATTATGCCGCAGTAAATGATTATAATGCTGCTGTTTTGCATGGTATTGTCAAAATCGCTTCAAAAATGGGTATCTCCACAATTCAGTCATATCAAGGTTCACAGATCTTTGAGGCTATAGGTATAAGCTCTGATGTTATAGATGAGTATTTTACCAATACCGTAAGCAGAATAGAGGGTATTACATTAGCGGATATTGAAAAGAATGTTGACAGACTTCATACTTCGGCATTCGACCCCTTGGGACTTGGTACTAATCCTGCACTTGAAAGCAGAGGAAGTCATAAGTTCAGAAGCGGTAAAGAGGAGCATCTGTATAATCCTCAGACAATTTATCTCCTTCAGCAGGCGGCAAGAACCGGAGATTATGAGCTGTATAAAAAGTATTCTCATCTGATTTCTGAGGAAATGGATCCTGTTAACATCCGTGGACTAATGGACTTTAAATTCCCTGAAAAAGGTATTTCCATCGATGATGTTGAACCTGTTGAATCTATTGTAAAGCGTTTCAAAACAGGTGCTATGTCATATGGATCAATTTCGCAGGAAGCTCATGAAGCGTTGGCAATCGCCATGAATAGGCTTCACGGTAAGTCAAATTCCGGTGAGGGTGGCGAAAGCCTTGACAGACTGCTGACAAAGGGCAGTGAAACAAATAAATGCTCGGCAATAAAGCAGGTAGCTTCAGGTCGTTTCGGCGTTACTTCAAGATATCTGACTTCTGCCGATGAAATACAAATTAAAATGGCACAGGGAGCAAAGCCCGGCGAAGGCGGTCATCTCCCGGGTAAAAAGGTTTATCCTTGGATTGCAAAGACACGTCATTCAACTCCCGGAGTATCTCTGATTTCTCCTCCGCCTCATCATGATATCTATTCGATTGAGGATTTGGCACAGCTTATTTATGACTTGAAAAATGCCAATAAGGGTGCAAGAATTTCTGTAAAACTCGTTTCAGAAACGGGTGTTGGAACTGTTGCGGCAGGCGTTGCAAAAGCCGGTGCGGAGGTTATCCTTATTTCAGGATATGACGGCGGTACAGGAGCGGCTCCACGTAATTCAATTTATAATGCAGGTCTGCCTTGGGAGCTTGGCTTGACAGAAGCTCATCAGACGCTTATTATGAACGGACTGAGAAATAAGGTGGTTATTGAAACCGACGGAAAACTTATGACAGGACGTGATGTGGTAATTGCCGCAATACTCGGTGCAGAGGAATTTGGCTTTGCAACTGCTCCGCTGATTACTCTGGGCTGTGCAATGATGCGAGTATGTAATCTTGATACTTGTCCTTTTGGAGTAGCTACACAGAACCCTGAGCTTAGAAAGAAATTCATGGGTAAGCCTGAATATGTTGAGAACTTTATGCTTTTTGTGGCTCAGGAACTACGTGAGTATATGGCAAAGCTTGGAGTTAAAACAGTTGATGAACTTGTGGGCAGAATTGACCTTATAAAACCGAAGGAAGGTCTTGAGGGTACAGCAGGAGAAGTAGATCTTTCAAATATTATAAGACCTGACTATGTATCGGAAAAGGTTGAGTATTCTAAGAAGAATAAATACGACTTTAAGCTGGAAAAAACTCTTGACGAAAAAGTTTTGCTCAAAGAATTTAAGTCGGCTATTGATAAGGGTACAAAGAAAACTGTTACCGTCAATGTTAAGAATACCGACCGTACATTCGGTACAATTCTTGGTTCGGAAATCACAAAGAAATATTATAACACTCTTGAGGACGATACATTTAAGATTATCTGTAACGGTTCAGGCGGTCAGAGCTTCGGTTCATTCATCCCCAACGGACTTACTCTTGAACTTGTAGGTGATAGCAACGATTACTTCGGAAAGGGATTATCCGGTGGTAAATTGGTTGTTTATCCTCCTAAGGAATCAACTTTCAATGCGGAAGATAATATTATTATCGGTAACGTTGCTCTTTACGGTGCAACCAGCGGTAAAGCATTTATTAACGGTGTTGCAGGTGAGAGATTCTGCGTCAGAAATTCAGGTGCTGTTGCAGTAGTTGAGGGCGTAGGCGACCATGGCTGTGAATATATGACAGGTGGTAGAGTTGTTATCATAGGTAAAACAGGTAAAAACTTTGCAGCCGGAATGTCAGGCGGAGTAGCTTATGTTTTGGATGAAAACAGGGATCTTTATACAAAGCTTAATAAGGAAATGGTATTGTTCTCAGAAGTAAGTGAAAAGTATGATATTATCGAGCTGAAAGGTCTTATTGAAGAACATGTTAAAGCTACAGGATCTGTAAAAGGTAAGAAGATTTTAGATAACTTTGATGAATATCTGCCTAAGTTTAAGAAGATAATACCACATGATTATAAGAAAATGATGGCTGCTATCGCTTCTATGGAAGAAAAGGGTCTGAATACAGAACAGGCTCAGATCGAAGCATTCTATCAGATTGTAAATAATAAGTAGGAGGGATAGAAATGGGAAAGCCAACAGGATTTTTGGATTATGAGCGTAAAGACGCAGAAGCTCTTCCTGTAAAAGAGCGTATAAAGGATTTTAATGAGTTTCATATTCCTCTTTCAAAGGAGGAACAGGCTGAGCAGGGTGCAAGATGTATGGAATGCGGTGTGCCTTTCTGCCAGGCAGGCATGAAAATAGGTAATGCTTTTTCAGGCTGTCCGCTTAATAACCTTATTCCCGAATGGAACGATCTTATATATAAGGGTAATTGGGAACAGGCATATTACAGACTTCATATGACTAATAATTTCCCTGAATTTACTTCAAGAGTTTGTCCTGCACTTTGCGAAGCTGCATGTACCTGTGGGGCAAACGGCAATGCTGTAACAACAAAAGCAAACGAATTCGGAATCATTGAAAATGCATATGATAACGGATATTGCGGACCTAATATTCCTAAAGTCAGAACCGGAAAGAAAATTGCCGTTATCGGTTCAGGTCCTTCGGGACTTGCTGCGGCAGATCAGCTTAATCAGCGTGGTCATAGTGTAACGGTTTTTGAAAGGGAAGACCGTCCGGGCGGATTGCTTATGTACGGTATTCCGAATATGAAGCTTGAGAAACATATTATCGACCGTAAGATTGATATTATGAAAGAAGAAGGCGTAGAATTTAAGTGCGGCATTAATGTTGGAAAAGATATTAAGGCTTCAAAGATTCTACAGGATTTTGACAGAGTTATACTTGCCTGCGGTGCTTCAAATCCGAGAGACATTAAAGCAAAAGGAAGAGATGCCGAGGGGATCTACTTTGCCGTTGATTTCCTGAAATCAACAACAAAAGCACTTCTTGACGGAGGTCTGACCGATAAGAATCACATTTCAGCCAAAGGCAAAAATGTTATGGTTATCGGGGGAGGAGATACAGGAAATGACTGTGTAGGTACAAGTATAAGACATGGTGCAAAATCTGTGCTTCAGCTTGAAATGATGCCAAAGCTTCCGGATGAAAGAGCAAGCGATAATCCATGGCCTCAGTGGCCGAGAGTTTGTAAGACTGACTATGGTCAGGAAGAAGCTATCGGTGTTTTCGGAAAAGATCCAAGAGTATATAAAACTACTGTAAAAGAATTTCTGAAAGATAAAAAAGGTAATGTTATTGGAGCAGTTCTTGTAAAGCTGAATCCTGAAACAGACCCGAAAACAGGCAGACTGGTAATGAAAGAAATCGAGGGCAGCGAATATAAAGTTGATGTTGATTTGGTTCTTATCGCAGCCGGATTTTTGGGAAGCCAGGATTATGTAACAAAAGCATTTGGTGTTAATGTTGATGGAAGAACTAATGTTGCTACTGAAGATGGGCTTCATAAAACAAATATAGAAAATGTTTTTGCGGCAGGCGATATGAGAAGGGGACAGTCCCTTGTTGTATGGGCTATACGTGAAGGCAGAGATGTTGCAAAAGAAGTTGACGAAAGTCTTATGGGTTATACAAATCTTTGATTTAATAACAGAGCAATAAAAATGTCCCGTTCCGATTTTTCGGAGCGGGACGTTTGTGTTTTGTAAATAAAAACTAATTGTTTGTTCTGTGATGTGCAGTGTACGTTTTGTCATCAATAGCTTTAAAAGTATAATCCTTGGATTTATAATACTCTATAATCTTGGGTAGGGATTTTACTGTGTTCTGCTTGTCGGCAGAATCATGACAAAGCATAACTATATCAGTGTTTCCCACAGAAGAAACGGCATTTTTATAAAGCTCGTTTGCAGTGGGTTTTCCTCCCATTGCATCACCGTTGGCACTGTTCCAGTCATAATATTGGTAACCTTTTTTCAGCACGTCTTTGGAAAGATAGGTCATTATTCCTTTGTAATATTGCTTTGAGACTGTGTTGGAGCTTCCTCCCGGAAATCGAATGTAATGCGGAATATATCCGATCTGGCTCTTGCAAAGGTTGGCAATCTTGTTAAGATCCTTGTAGTACGCTTCAGGTGATGAATAAACGGAAGCGTAATTATGAGAATAGGTGTGAAGTCCTATTGTATGACCTTTGTCATGTGCAATTTTAATATATTTTGCAGAGCTTTTATCAAAGCCGGTCACAAAGAAAGTGGCTTTAACATCATATTTGTCAAGGATTTCGAGAATCTTTGGGGTTAGTTTAGAAGGTCCGTCGTCAAAAGTGAGATATACCGTTTTTTCTCCTGTGGGTTTGCTTGAACCGATCTTGCTTCCGTCCAAAACCGATGAGCTGTCAACGGTAGAAAAATCAGATTTGACACTTGACGTTTCCGATGAATTATCTGAATTTGATGATTCTTGGATTGATGAAATATGGGAATCAGACAGACTGCTTGTGTTATCCAATACTGATGATTCGTAAGAATCCGGGGCTGAGCTGTTAATAACTGCATTAACGGCAACAGCCTTAACCGTCGCCGCACCGTTAAATTTGGGGTTTGGGTTTATTTTCAGCATAGAAGTTGCTATTACCCCAATTAAGCAACCGATTGCTATTCCCGAAGCTATAGGTATTATAAATTCTTTCATATTGATTTTTCCTTAAATTTTGCTTACGGATTTTATTCCGTTTGTATTTAAATGGCTAACAAAAATTGTATATCAACCTATTAAAACAATTATAACACGTTAATCTTGTAATTTCAACATTTAAAGTATGTTTTTGATAAAAAAATATATAAATTTACAAGTAAGTTTTAATATTCATTAAGGTCAAATCAATGTCAAGTCACAGATTTGACATAGTCATGGGGCGATTGACCGAGGACTTTAGCTCTTAGAGGATTTCAGTTGGAGAATGTCAGTTCAATAAATCTATAATTTATTGAGGTTGTAAAAATGAAAGTCTATAATCTCCGCCACTTTAGGGGGAATATCAGTCATAAGTTATAAGACAAAAAATGCGGCATAAGCCGCAAAAAAATTGTTGATTATTAGCTTTATTTAATTTGCTCAAGTGCTTCAGCGAGCTGTGCAGGACATGAAGTACCTTTTCCGTTGCAGTCTATGTTTTTAAGCCTGCTTATTACATCATCAACCTTCATCCCCACAACAAGATTTGAAATCCCTTTTGTGTTGCCGTTGCAGCCACCGATAAATCTTACGTTCTTTACTATTTCACCGTCGACATCAATTATAATTTCTCTTGAGCATATTCCGTGAGTTTTATAATTAATCTGCTTCATTTTATCATAACCTTTCAATGAATATTGTATGTAAAAAAATGTGATTTAAACATGAACCTTGGCTGCTTTCTGAGAATTGGTATGAATAAGCTTAAAAAGTTTGTCAAGATTTTTTTCGTCGGTTGTGTGACTTCCGATATATGTTATCGTTGAATTGTATAAACCGTGGAAATCAGAACCTCCTGTGATAATAAGATCATTTTCATTTGCAAGCATTGTAAGCTCTGCTTTTTGTTTGTCGTTGGCAGAGAAGTGATTGACTTCGATTCCGTCTATTTTACCTATGTCGATTAGTTCTTTTAGTAAATCAATATTGTCATATAAGTATGGGTGAGCCATAACCGCAATGCCTTTAGAGGAATGAATTAAATCCAATACAAAATTAACGTCCGGATATTCTCTTGTTACAAGACATTCTCCATCAGGATATCCAAAAAGTTTGTGGTTTATCTCACCGTATAGTTCCGTAGCATAACCGTAATTTACTAATGCACGCATTATGTGCTGTTTATAAATGCTCTTGCAGCCTTTTGTATACATTCTGACTGCGTCAATGGGTATAGGATATCTTTCCATAACTTTTGTTATCATTTCTTTGGCACATTCTTTTCTGATTTCGCAGGATTTCAGACATAGCCCTTCAAGTCTCTCGGGCTTCTGGGGAGCGTAACAAAGAATATGTACTTTTCTGTTTCTTTTTTTGTCCCAAGCAGACAATTCAACAGCCGGTATAATTTTAACTCCGTATCTTTCTCCCAGAATCTTTGCTCTGTTGGAAGAAGAGAGTGTATCATGGTCAGTGATAGCAAGGCAGTCAAGCTCCATGCGTTTTGCCTGTGAAATAACTTCTTCAATTCCAAGAGAACCGTCAGAAAGTGTTGTGTGACAGTGTAAATCGCCAATCATTTCAAATATATCCTTTCAAACAAATACTTTACATATTGTGGTCATTGCTTTTAGATATCATAAACTTATATCGTGTATTGCCTCGTCCGGGCTGAGACTATTATAACATATTTGCGGTATAATTGCAAGTATTTCAAATTATCCAAAAAACTCGTTTACAAACCATACGTCTTTAACAGCAAATTGCTTTCCGCTTAGATACTCAAGGCAGCCTGATTCGGTGGTAAAATCAAAAGAAATTTTGTATGAATAAAGAGCCTGGGTTTTTATGTTAAAACTTCGATTGATTTTGTTTATGCCGTATTTTCCGTCTCCCAGAAGCGGATAACCTATGTGAGCCATGTGAGCTCTTATTTGATGAGTCCTTCCGGTAATGAGATTGACTTCCAATAAAGCAAGATTGTTTTCTCGGTTAACTTTGATAACGTTGTATTCGGTTATCATGGTTTTATTCTCATTTGTCTTGTGTGAAGATATTTTAACTACTTTAGTCTGCTCGTTTTTTTGATGATAAGCGGTAAGAACATCATGACTTTTTAGGGGTATCCCAACAGTAATGCATAAGTATTTCTTGTGAATTTCTCTGTCTTTGATTTTTTGATTTAGTATTCTCAGACTCTCGGCGTTTTTTGCACAAATTACAATTCCTCCGGTGTTTCTGTCAATCCTGTTACATAATGCAGGTGTAAAGGAATTTTCATTGTCGGGGTTGTATTCACCCTTTTCATATAAATAATGCAGAACTCTGTTTATCAAGGTGTCCGGCTTGCCACTCTCGTCTTCGTGAACAACAAGACCGCACTTCTTGTCCAAAAGCATAATATTATTGTCCTCGTAAACAATATTTAAGGAGACAGGTGCTTTTAAAAAAGAGTGAGCCTCGCTGCTGTTACCGAAAAATTCATCGTTAATGTATAATTGCATAACATCACCCTCTTTAAGACGGGTGGATATTTCACAGCGTTTACCGTTTAACTTGATTCTCTTAAGCCTGATGTATTTGTAAAGAAGATTTTTCGGAAGCAGTGGTATAGCTTTTGTAATAAATTTGTCTACTCGTTGCCCTGCGTCGTTTCTGTTAATTATAAATTCTCTCATTGTAAATCCTCATATTTTTTAAAAAACTAATAAAATTTTTATAATGCGTAATTGTTGTTACTATATCTTAATTATACAGTATAAATACATATAATACAAGTGCATAGTCTAATAAAAAAATCTTTAAAAGTGCTTTACATTTAAAATAATTTATAGTATAATATAATCAAACATTAGTTCGCTTTTGCATAATGGAGGCAGTATGGATAGATTTAAATTAGTTTCGGAATATAAACTTGCCGGTGATCAGCCCCAGGCTGTAGATAAACTGGTGGATGGAATAAATAAAGGAATGAAAGAGCAGATCCTGCTGGGCGTTACAGGCTCAGGTAAGACATTTACAATGGCAAATGTGATTGAAAGGGTAAACCGTCCTACGTTGGTTCTTGCTCATAATAAAATATTGGCAGCACAGCTTTGTTCTGAGTTTAAAGAATTTTTTCCTGAAAACGCAGTGGAATATTTTGTGTCTTATTATGACTATTATCAGCCCGAAGCGTATGTTCCCAGTAAAGACGTATATATCGAAAAGGATTCTTCGGTAAACGATGAAATTGATAAGCTCCGCCACTCTGCAACAACGGCGATCGCTGAACGCAGAGATGTTATTATTGTTGCTTCTGTTTCCTGTATATATTCTCTCGGTGACCCTGAAGAATATAAATCCATGGTAGTTTCCATAAGAAAGGGAATGGAAAAATCAAGAGAAGTGCTGGTAGCCCAGCTTGTGGGTATCCAGTATGAGCGTAACGATGTTAATTTTACAAGAAATAAATTCCGTGTCCGTGGCGATGTTGTGGAAATATATCCTGCAAATTCTACAGATACGGCTTTGAGAGTGGAATTTTTCGGCGATGAAATCGAACGTATAAGCGAGATAAACGTTGTTACGGGAGAAGTTCTGAGATTCTTAAATCATGCAGCCGTTTTCCCTGCAAGTCACTATATTGTAGGAAAAGATAAAATGCGTGACGCCATAGAAGAGATAAAAGAAGAGCTTGATGAGCGTATAAAATATTTCAAAGAAAGGGATATGCTTATAGAGGCTCAGAGAATTGCTCAGCGTACTAATTATGATATGGAAATGCTTGAAGAGGTGGGATTCTGCTCAGGAATTGAGAATTATTCAAGAGTGCTGGCAAGACGTCCTAAAGGTGCAGTTCCGTATACGCTACTTGACCATTTGCCCGATGATTTTCTGCTGATTGTGGACGAATCCCATGTGTCACTTCCACAGGTAAGGGGAATGTATGCGGGGGATAGGGCAAGAAAAGAAACATTGATCGAATACGGTTTTCGTCTGCCGTCTGCACTTGATAACAGACCCCTTACTTTTGATGAGTTTTATCAGCATATAAATCAGGCTGTCTTTGTATCTGCTACTCCCGGACCTATTGAAAAAGAAAAATCTCAGCAGATTGTTGAACAGCTTATACGTCCCACCGGACTGCTTGACCCCGAAATTTCTGTTCGACCAACTGAGGGTCAGATCGAAGATCTGCTGTCTGAAATTAATTTAAGAATCGAGAAAAAAGAACGCGTACTTGTAACAACCCTGACAAAGAAAATGGCTGAAGATTTAACCTCTTATCTTAAAGGATTCGGCATTGCCGTAAGATATATGCATCACGATATTGATACTATCGAGCGTATGGAAATAATCCGTGATCTGCGTCTTGGGGAATTTGATGTTCTTGTGGGAATAAACCTGCTTCGTGAGGGTCTGGATTTGCCCGAAGTGTCGCTGGTTGCCATACTTGATGCCGATAAGGAAGGCTTCTTGCGTTCTGAAAGCTCACTGATCCAGACAATAGGACGTGCTGCACGAAACGCTGAGGGTAAGGTTATCATGTATGCTGATACTGTTACACGTTCCATGGAGCTTGCAATTACCGAAACCGAGCGTCGCCGAGAGCTTCAGATGAAATTTAATGAAGAACATGGCATCGTGCCCAAGACAATTAAGAAAGATATTCGTGATGTGATTGAGATTTCCACAAAAGAAGAGGTTGAATATGAAGCTCGTCAGAAGACCAAGCTTTCCAAGCGTGAAACAGAGGAGCTTGTTAATAAACTGACCAAGCAGATGAAAGAGGCTGCAAAAATGCTTGAATTTGAACATGCGGCGTTTTTGCGTGATAAGATCGCAGAGCTAAGAGGGGAGAAGTAATGTATAACAAAATAATAGTTATCGGTTGCCCCGGCAGCGGAAAAAGTACCTTTGCAAGAAAACTCCGTGATGTGTCAGACCTGCCGCTTTTCCACCTCGACATGATATGGCATAAACCCGACAAGACAAACATTTCAAGAGAAGAATTTGACGAAAGGCTTTCGGAAATACTGGAAGGTAATGAGTGGATAATAGACGGCAATTATAAGCGTACTTTGGATATGAGGCTTGAAAAGTGCGACTGCGTTCTGTGGTTTGATATTCCGACAGAAATTTGTATTAAGTCTGTACTGGAGCGTGTAGGAATAGAACGTGAAGATATGCCTTGGAATGACAGTATAGATGATGATTTTCTTGATTATATCAGAAGTTTTAAAGAGGAAGTATGTCCCGTTATTGAAAATCTGCTGAATGAATATCCGAACGTAAAAGTAATAAAATTTAATTCAAGGGAAGAATCGGATGAGTTTTTACAAAAACTAAAGGAGCAAAATAATGCAAAACAATGAAATAAAAATTAAAGGTGCAAGAGAGCATAATCTGAAAAATGTTGATTTAACACTGCCTCGTGATAAGTTAATCGTTATGACGGGACTTTCCGGTTCGGGAAAGTCATCATTGGCTTTTGATACAATATTTGCCGACGGACAAAGAAGATATATGGAATCGCTGTCTTCATATGCAAGACAGTTCCTCGGACAAATGGAAAAACCGGACGTGGATTCAATTACAGGGCTTTCTCCTGCAATTTCCATTGATCAGAAAACCACATCGAAAAATCCACGCTCAACTGTGGGAACAGTAACTGAAATTTATGATTATCTCCGTCTGCTTTATGCAAGAATCGGAGTACCTCATTGCCCCGTCTGCGGAAGAGAGATAAGACAGCAGACTGTGGATCAGATAGTGGATAAAATCCTTGAACTGCCTCAGGGTACAAAAATTCAGCTTTTGGCTCCTATTGTAAGAGGAAGAAAAGGCGAGCATGTTAAAGAACTGGAACAAGCGAGAAAGTCCGGCTATGTCCGTGTGAGAATAGACGGTATAACTTTTGACTTGTCTGAAGAAATAAAGATTGAAAAGAATAAAAAACATACTATAGAAATCGTAGTCGACAGACTCGTGGTAAAACCGGATATAAAATCAAGATTGACCGATAGTATAGAGATCGTTTCAGGTTTGACGGGAGGACTGCTGACAGTCGATGTGATAGACGGAGAGGAACTTCATTTTTCCCAGAACTATTCCTGCCCTGAACATAATATTTCTATAGAAGAGCTTACGCCGAGAATGTTTTCATTTAATAATCCATTCGGTGCGTGTGAAAAGTGTACAGGATTGGGAGTTTTCAAAAAAATAGACCCTAAGCTGATTGTCCCCAATAAAGAGCTTTCAATCAGGCAGGGAGCTATAAAGGCAAGCGGCTGGAATAACCTTGACGACGGTTCAATCGCAATGATGTATTATAATGCTATTTCCGAAACTTATGGTATTTCATTGGACGAGCCTGTGAAAAATCTTGATCCGGACGCTTTGGATATTTTTCTGTATGGAACACAGGGACAAAAAATGAAGCTCACACGGGAAACAGGCAACTATAAAGCCGAATATATAGGGGATTTTGAAGGCGTTGTGAATAATCTTGAACGTCGTTATGCAGAGTCAACCAGTGATTATTCAAAGGCGGATATTGAAAGCTATATGAGCGATGAAAAATGTCCGTCCTGTAAGGGGGAGCGTTTGAAAAAAGAAAGCCTTTCGGTTACTGTGGGAGGACTTAATATAAGCGAGCTTACCCATCTTTCCGTTACCGATGCTCTTGACTTTTTTGATAAATTGAAGCTTACTCAACGTGAACGACTAATCGGTGAAAGAATCATAAAAGAAATAAAAGAACGTCTTGGATTTTTGAAAAGCGTCGGACTTGAATACCTTACTCTTTCTCGCTCCAGCGGTACATTGTCAGGAGGAGAAAGTCAGCGTATACGCCTTGCTACTCAGATTGGCTCATCTCTCATGGGTGTGCTGTATATTCTTGACGAACCGTCGATCGGTCTTCATCAGCGTGATAACGATAAGCTGATTGCGACTCTGAAAAGACTCCGTGATTTGGGGAATACTCTCATCGTTGTTGAGCATGACGAGGATACTATGTATAATGCCGATTATATTGTGGATGTGGGTCCCGGAGCAGGCATACACGGCGGAGAAATCGTCTGTGCCGGTACCATTGACGATATCAAGGCTTGTGAAAGGTCTGTAACCGGGCAGTATCTGAGCGGTAAGAAAAAGATTGAAGTTCCCGATATCAGAAGAAAAGGCAACGGAGAGTTTCTGACTGTTGTCGGTGCTAAACAGAATAACCTTAAAGATGTCACTATAAAGATACCTCTTGGTACTTTTACTTGTGTAACCGGTGTGTCAGGCAGCGGAAAGTCATCGCTTGTGAATGAGATAATTTATAAAGATTTGGCTAATCGGCTTAACCGTGCGAGAATACGTTCAGGCGATTTTAAAGAAATTAAAGGCATTGAAAATCTTGATAAGGTAATTGATATCGACCAGTCGCCTATAGGAAGAACTCCTCGGTCAAATCCTGCAACTTATACAGGAGTGTTTACAGATATTCGTAATCTTTTTGCTTCTACTAACGAGGCAAAAATGAAAGGATATAATTCCGGAAGATTTTCTTTTAATGTCAGAGGCGGACGCTGTGAGGCATGCGAGGGTGACGGTATACTGAAAATTGAAATGCATTTTCTGCCTGATGTGTATGTCCCTTGTGAGGTTTGTAAAGGCAGACGTTATAACCGTGAAACCCTGGAAGTAAAATATAAAGGTAAATCTATTTATGATGTGCTGGAAATGACCGTTGAAGAGGGAGTGGAGTTTTTTGCTAATATTCCTAAAATAAAGAGAAAGCTGGAAACTCTGTATGAAGTGGGCTTGGGATATATCAAAATCGGACAGCCTGCAACAACTCTTTCAGGAGGAGAAGCACAGCGTGTAAAACTTGCAACAGAGCTTTCAAAGCGTTCAACAGGCAGAACGATTTATATTCTTGATGAACCTACGACCGGACTTCATACAGCCGACGTCCATAAACTTATAGATGTTTTGCAAAAGCTTGTGGATTCGGGAAATACTGTGCTTGTTATTGAGCATAACCTTGATGTTATAAAAACTGCGGATTATATAATTGATTTGGGACCCGAAGGCGGACAAAACGGCGGCACAATTGTTGCGACAGGTACTCCCGAACAGATTGTTAAATGTGAAAAATCTTACACGGGTAAATATTTGGCAAAAATGCTTGAAAAATGATGTGAGTCTGGCTTTGTATATAATGGACTGATTCAAGTCAGTCCCGTACATATTATTCAGATTTGTACTCTTGTTATGTAAGGTTCATTGTAAATTTACTATATTATAATACTTCAAAAGGTGATATAATGAATTTTATAATTGAATATAGATTTCCGCTTCTGTTTGTTTATGTAGCTGTTAATTTAATTACTTTTGCTGTGTATGGTATTGATAAGTATAAAGCTGTGAAAAATAAGTGGCGTGTGCCTGAAAGCACTTTGATTTTACTTGCCGTTGTGGGCGGCTCGTTAGGAGCTTTGGTGGGAATGAATTTGTTTCATCATAAAACAAAGCATGTTAAATTTTTTGTTGGTGTACCGTTGATATTTGTCTGTCAGTTGGTCATTTTTCTGTTGTGTGTAATGTATTTTAGTTAATTTGAGAAAGGTAAAAACATGTCCGTAAAGTATAAAAATATCTGTCAGGGTGTGTTTAAATCACGTCCTAACAGATTCATTGCCAATGTTGAGATTGACGGAAAAACCACAGTCTGCCATGTAAAGAATACCGGCAGATGTCGTGAGCTTCTTTTGCAGGGAGCAACGGTTTATCTTGAAAAGTCCGATAATATTAACCGAAAAACAAAATATGATCTTGTTGCAGTCAAAAAAGGCGACCGACTGATTAATATGGATAGTCAGATTCCCAACAGAGCAGTTGAAGAATGGATAAAATCAGGGGCTTTTTTAGGTAAGAATCCTGTGGTTAAACCCGAAAGCACCTTTTTTAATTCAAGGTTCGATTTTTACGTAGAGTCGGAAAATGCAGATAGAAAGGCTTATGTGGAGGTGAAAGGCTGTACACTTGAAAAAGACGGCGTATGTATGTTCCCCGACGCACCTACTCAGCGTGGGGTTAAGCATATCATGGAACTTATAAAATGTGTGGAATCGGGATTTGATGCGTATGTAGTTTTCTTGATACAAATGAATAATATTAAATATTTTACCCCAAATAATGAAACTCATAAGGAATTCGGCGATGCGTTAAAACAGGCACAAAATAAAGGAGTCACAATTCTTGCCTTTGACAGCATTGTAACTCCCGATAGTATTCAGCTTAATAATCCTGTTGAGGTTAGACTTTAACCCTGCCAGCCACCGTCTACACGTATAATTTGTCCGCATATATAGTCTGCACTTTCAGACGCCAAGAACATAACAGCCTTTGCAATGTCTTTGGGCTGCCCGATCCTGTTTGCAGGAATCTCATTTATGATTTCGGAAATATCATCAGTTGATAAATTATCGTTCATGGGCGTGTCAATCAATCCGGCAGAAATAGCATTCACATTTATTCCGCTGGGAGCGACCTCTTTGCCCAGTGCTTTTGTGAAGCCGATAAGTCCTGCTTTGGCTGCGGAGTAAACCGTTTCGCATGATGCTCCGACTTCACCCCAAACAGATGTAATGTTTATTATTTTACCGTGCTTGCGGTTTATCATGTGGGGAAGTACCGCTTTTGAACAAAGCATAGCACCGATCAGGTTTGTATTAATTAAGTCATATATTTCTTCAGTGGTTAGGGAAGTAAACAGGTTTATGTTTGCCGTACCTGCATTATTTACTAAAATCTCAACATCACCGAGATTATCTTTTATAATATTTATAGCATTGTTAATGCTTTGAATGTTGGAAACATCACATTTGACAGCCATTGCTATACCATTGGAGGCAGTTATTTCTTCAGCAATAAGTTCTGCTGATTTTTTATTTGTGTTGTATCCGATTGCAACAGGATATCCCAGTTTTCCGAATTCACGGCAAATCTCGCTTCCTATTCCCCCCGAACCGCCGGTTACAAATACTGTGTTTCTCATTTACTATCATTCCTTTTAAATAGGGTCTTTTGTATTTTATAAAATCATATCTCAAACCGATACATATATTTCTATATTTTCAATAAGCCATTTAGCTATGTCAATTATAGCACAGTTATTTGTTTTTTACAACCGTAATAAATTTTTAGTTGAAAAATAAGATAAAACGTGTTATAATTATAAAAATTTAAAATAGGAGCATTTATCATGGACAATAAAATTGATAAGAAAAAATATATCGGAAAAACCTTGTTGAAAGTTCTTGAAACTGAGTTTTTCGGACTTTTTACTTTCTTGTTCTTCTGGGCTTTTTCAGTGTCGCTGGGTAAGACTGCAAATTTTATTTTCGGTATTATCGGAATACTCATGCTTGTGTGCTTAATGGCGGATTTCGGGCTTAAAGTGGGAGAGCAGTGCAGAAATAAGGTCAGACTTCACGGTGCTGAGCCTTGCAGAAATTTCGGTTATACACTTGGTGCGGTGGCCATGACTCCCAGCTATGTCCTGTTGGGAATACTTATGCTTTCAAAAAGTGGGCTGATAGGTAATTTCCTGCCTGTATATAAGATTCTCAATGCCTGCTTTTTTCCTTTGATTGATTTGACTGCACACTCGGCATATGTAAGTGAAGCATTACCGGCATTGTATATAATGATGCTGTTTGCACCTTTATTTTATCTCGTGTCTACAGGAATTTCATTTAAATGGGGCTATGATAATGTAGATATCAAGACAAAAATAATGTATAAGAATAAATAATCACATAAATATAAAGGCTATCTCAGTTGAGATAGCCTTTTTTGTGTTACTATTTTTTCAAAGCTGCAATAGACTCTTCGATTTTAGCCATTTTTTCCTGTGCTTTTGCAAGTTTTGCCTTTTCGGCTTCTATCAGCTTTTCGGGAGCTTTTGCAAGGAAGCCCTGATTGTTCAGCTTACCGTTAAGAAAATCAAGGTCTTTTTGTACGGCTTTCTTTTCCTTGTCAAGACGAGCTAATTCCTTTTCAACATCAATAATGTCAGATAGAGGAATAAAAATTCTTGCACAGTCTGTTACAACTGTCACAGAGTCGGGTATATCCCATTTGTCGGCTATGTCAACTTCCGATGCGGAAGCAAGTCGTTCAAAGAACATAACGCCGGAATTGAAAATATCCTGCTCCGAAGTTTCAATGTAAACCTTGGCTTTTACCGACGGAGGAACGTTCATTCCGTTCCTTGTGGCACGAATACCTTTGATTGCTTCAATTATCTTTTCAAATTTAACTTCGTCCTCAGTATATGACAACGATTCATCATAAACAGGGAAGATGTTCAGCATTATTGAGGTGCCGTCGTTTACAAGTGCCTGCCAGATTTCCTCTGTGATAAACGGCATAAACGGATGTAAAAGCTTCAGCATTCCTTTCATTACCCATACAAGTACGGTCTGTGCAGTGATAGCTGTTTCTCCGCCTGCGGCAATTCTGGGCTTTGTAAGCTCAATGTACCAGTCGCAGTAAACGTCCCATATAAAATCGTATAGATTCTGTACCGCAACGCCAAGCTCAAATTTCTCGAGATTTTCATTTACTACCTTAGCAAGGGTATTGAATTTAGAAATTACCCACTTATCTTCAACATTAAGGTTTTCGGGAAGCTTATCAGCATTAAAATCTTCGGGTAGATTCATCATTATATATCTTGCAGCGTTCCAGACCTTGTTTGCAAAATTACGGCTTGCCTTTACCTTCTCTTCAATAAATCTCATGTCGTTTCCGGGTGCATTGCCCGTTGCCAGCATGAAACGCAATGCGTCGGCACCGTAATTGTCGATAATCTCCAGGGGATCAATGCCGTTGCCAAGGGATTTGGACATTTTTCTGCCCTGCGAATCTCTAACAAGACCGTGAATAAGAACAGTATCAAAAGGCTTTTCGTTCATGTTTTCGAGGCCTGCAACGATCATTCTTGAAACCCAGAACGGGATAATGTCATATCCGGTTACGAGAGTGCTTGTGGGATAGAAATAATCAAGGTCAGGATTCTTGTCCGGCCAGCCTAAAGTTGAAAACGGCCATAAAGCAGATGAGAACCATGTGTCGAGGGTATCGGGATCCTGCCTCATTTCTTTTCCGCATTTCGGACAAACTGCATGGTCTTCTTTTGTTACAATTGTTTCACCGCAGTCGTCGCAGTAAAAAGCAGGGATCTGATGTCCCCACCAGAGCTGACGTGAAATGCACCAGTCTCTGATGTCCTCCATCCAGTGGAGATAGTTTTTCTCAAAACGCTTTGGCACAAATTTTATATTGCCGTTTTTAACTGCTTCGATAGCAGGCTTTGCAAGCTCTTTCATTTTTACAAACCACTGAAGGGAAACCCTGGGTTCAACTGTAGTTCCGCATCGATAGCAGGTTCCTACATTGTGTTCGTGATCTTCAACTTTAACCAAGAAACCGCCTTTTTCAAGATCTTCAACTATTTTCTTGCGGGCTTCGTATCTGTCAAGACCTGCATATTCAGGATAGTCGTTTACTATCTTAGCGTCCTCGGTCATTACATTTATAATTGGCAGATTGTGTCTTGCTCCTACTTCAAAGTCGTTAGGATCGTGAGCAGGAGTGATTTTAACAACACCTGTGCCGAATTCCATGTCTACATAGCTGTCTGCAACAACCGGGATTTCACAACCTACCAAAGGCAGAGTAACTGTTTTTCCGATAATATCCTGATATCTTTCGTCCTTTGGATTTACGGCAACGGCAGTATCGCCCAGCAATGTTTCGGGACGAGTGGTTGCAAGCTCAACATATCCCGAACCGTCGGTCAGCGGATATCTGAGATGCCAGAAATGGCCTGCTTGATCCTCGTATTCAACTTCTGCATTTGAAATTGATGTTCGGCAGTGCGGACACCAGTTGATAATTCTTTCTCCTCTGTAAATAAGTCCCTTGTCGTAATACTTTACAAATACTTCCTTGACCGCTTTTGAACAGCCTTCGTCCATGGTGAAACGTTCTCTGTCCCAGTCGCAGGATGAACCAAGTTTTTTCAGCTGTTCAACAATTCGTCCGCCGTATTGTTTTTTCCAGTCCCATGCACGCTCAAGGAATTTTTCTCTGCCGATATCGTCTTTTGTAAGTCCTTCCTTACGCATTGCTTCAACGATTTTAGCTTCTGTTGCAATAGAAGCATGGTCTGTACCCGGTATCCATAAAGTGCAGTAACCGGACATTCTCTTCCAGCGGATAAGAATATCCTGGAGAGTGTTGTCAAGAGCATGTCCCATGTGTAGCTGTCCTGTAATGTTAGGAGGAGGGATTACAATAGTATATGGCTCTTTTTGTGAATCCCTTTCTGCATGAAAGCATTTGTTGTCAGTCCAATATTTGTAGATCTTATCCTCAACTTCTGAGGGTTCGTAAAGCTTTGAAAGCTCTTTTTTCATAATAATATAACATTCCTTTCAAATAAAATTATCCCGTGATTTTAAATTCAGACTCGAACGCCGGGTAATTTATCAAAAGGAACGAATATATTGTTTTTTAAGTTATATAACATCAAAAAGCGTCCTTTCGAGAAATTATTTTCATTTAATTATCTCATATTTAACGTAAATTGTCAAGCAAAAAGCGGTATCAGTTTGATATCAGCCTGATTTTTTGATATAAACTATTGTAATAAAATAATCCTTGAATTTTTGGTTTTAATAGTGTATAATGTAAATGTATATATTTTTGAAATAAAAACAGAACATAATAATGGAGGCATTTTTAATGAACGTTCAGTCGATTATGAAAATCGGAGTTAATTTGATTGTTCTTTTTATGGTAATACCTATACATGAATATGCACACGCTTGGAGTGCTACTAAATTAGGTGATAATACTCCCCGTTATCAGGGCAGACTTACCTTGAATCCGTTGGCACATATTGATCCGCTGGGTGCAATTTGTATGGTATTAACCGGATTTGGCTGGGGACGTCCAGTTCAAGTCAATCCTATTAATTTCAAAAAATACCGCAAGGGAATGGCTCTTACGGCAGCGGCAGGTCCTATATCAAATCTTATTGTTGCTTTATTGGGCATGATAGTATATAAGCTTGTTTGTCCGTTTTACTTTAATAATCCGACGGACGGTCTTTATTGGCTTGTTATTATACTTCAATATTTTGTTGCAGTAAATGTGGGGCTTGCAGTATTCAATTTGCTTCCTATTCCGCCACTTGACGGTTCCAAAATAATGTCTTATTTTACCGGACCTAAATTTGATAGATTTATAGCACAGTATCAAATGGTTATTTCAATTGCTTTCATTGTACTGGTATTTTCCCCTATACTCAATGCTCCTCTTAATTGGCTTCAGAATCGCATGTTTAAATTAATGGATATAATTACATTCTGGGTTGATCCGATAGCTAACCTGATTGCGAGGTAAATATGGCTGTTCAGTTTAAACTTGACGCTTTTCAGGGACCTCTTGACTTGCTTTTGCACCTTATATCAAAACATAAACTGAATATTTGCGATATCGAAATATCTTTGCTGCTTGATCAGTATCTTGAATATATGAATCAGCTTGACGAGCAGGATTATGAGTCTGCAGGTGAATTTCTTGAAATGGCGGCTCGTCTTATTTATATTAAAACCATGTCGCTGCTGCCTCAGCCGGAAGAAGCCGAAGAACTTAAGAGAGATCTTCAGGGGCAGATCATAGAATATTCAATATGTAAAAAAGCTGCGGAAGATCTGAAAAATCTCTATGTGGGAAATGACATTTTCGTTAGAAATCCCGTAGCTGTAATAATTGATAAAACCTATACAAGAGTCCATGAACCTGAGGTTTTGTATAACGCATATATGGGTATATCGGCAAAGAGCAGAAACAGCCGGCCTCTCCGTGCGGAAATTTTTTCACCCATAGTATCACATAAAATAGTTTCGGTTACATCTAAAATTATCTTTGTGCTTAAAAAGCTCTATAAAACCGGAGTCTATAATATGTCCGATCTTTATGAGGGAGTAACCGATAAGTCTGAAAAGGTTGCAACCTTTCTTGCAGTCTTGGAATTGACTAAGTCGGGCAGAATATACATAAATGAAGATAATTCCGAAATCAGATTTATCAGAAAAGAAAAAAATAATAGCGTTGAAAACGAAGAAATTAAAGTAAAACAGCCTGATAATATTGATAATCCGAAGGAAAACAGAAAATATATCACTTCAGATAATGAAGATATTCAAGCGGATAACACTTCTTCAAAATCAGTGGTGAAGGTGTCCACTGAGAGGGTTTACAGCGAACATGTTATAAGCTGTCCTCCGGAGATTGTTCATTCGGATGAAAACGATTTGGAATTATTGTCCGTTGACTGTGGAGAAACGGATAATTTAACCTTTGATGAGCCAACTGTTGAAAAAATAAAGTCTCAGGAATATGTTATTGATGTGTTTAAGCCGAATTATTGGAACAGGAGAAAATATTACTGGGGCTATAGTTCTGTGGGAAACGATAACAGATGTAATTATTGGCGTTACGGATAATCATTATGAATAAACTGGGAGAAAAGGAACAATATATGAACATAAGAGAAAAATTGCCTGCATTGGAAGCCATTCTTTTTGCGGGAGGAGATCCTGTCGAACTTGATAAGCTGTGCTTGTCACTTGAAATAACTGAAAGTGAAGCCCTTGAGCTTTTGGAAATGCTTCAACAGAAATATGATGTGGCGGACAGCGGTATAGAATTGCTAAAACTTAATTCTTCCTATCAGCTTGCCGCAAAGAAAGAATATGCTCCGTTTGTAAAAACTGCTCTGGAAATAAAAAAGAATACGGCTCTTTCTTCTGCGGCTATGGAAGTGCTTGCAGTTGTTGCATATAATCAGCCGGTAACAAAGAGTTTTGTTGAACACGTCAGAGGAGTGGATTCTTCGGGTGTTGTTAATTCACTGGTTGAAAAAGGTCTTCTTGTAGAAGCCGGAAGACTTGATTTGCCGGGCAGACCTATTGCATATAAAACTACCGATAATTTTCTGAGAAGTTTTCAGCTCACCGGTTTGGGAGATTTGCCTCCCATTCCCGAAAAACAGGAGCAGATTACCATTGACGATATTACAGATCCTGAACAATCTGTTGATTAAAGACGTATTTCTTCCGAATGGAGATGATGACAATTATTGTATTATGGATATTTATTTCGATAATTGCTGCTGTTGTCATAATTCTGCATTTTTCGGTCAGAGCATATTTGAAATTTGATGATGAAGGCTTTGAAATTAAGGTAAAGTATTTGTTTATCAATCTTTATCCACGAAAGCCTAAAAAAGAAAAAATCAAAAGAACTAAGGTAAAACCCCAAAAGCTTAAAAATAAAAAGAAAAAAGAATTTACGGATAATATAGACGATGATTTCAGCAGTGAAATCATTTCTGAAAACACAGAAGATATAAATACAGAGTTTGAAGATAATTCAGATTTTGTAAGTGAAAGTATTAATACTACCATTGAAAATCCTAAAAATACATCTTATGATGAAAATAATGATAAATCCTCTTCAATAAAGCATAATGAAAAATCAAAGAGAAAAAATAACAAAACAGACATCAAAAAAGAAAGCAAATTTTCCGAATTTAAAGAAAAATATTATAAAATCAAGCCATATCTGCCTATGGGGTGGAAATATTTTAAAAAACTGCTCAAAACAATACGTATAACAGATCTGAAAATTAATGTAGAAGTAGGCAGGGAAGACGCCCATGAAGCGGCAATTTATTATGGAACAGTTCAAGGCATATTGTTTAATACTTTGGGAGAATTAGCTAATGCTTTTACCGTGAAAATAAGAAAAGCAGACGTTAATTGCGTTTTTGTTAAAAATACCATAGACGGCGAGGGCGAATGTTTTATTAGGGTTCGTCCCAGTGCTATGATAGCAATAGCTTTTTGCGTCGGAGTTAATTTTGGTATTGTTTATTTAAAGCAAAAAAGGCTAAGAAAATCCCATGAAACAAAAGAAATAAAAATTGAAGATAAACTGGAGGTACAGTAAAATGAGTGAGAATGCAAAACTTGAAAGCTTGGTAAAAACGGCAATGGAAAAAATCCATGAAATGGTTGACTGTGAAACTGTAGTGGGCAAACCTATCGTTACAGCGGACGGTACAACTATTATCCCGATTTCAAAGGTTTCCTTTGGATTTGCCTCGGGCGGATCTGACCTGCCTACCAAAAGCCCTAAAGACCAGTTCGGCGGCGGTTCCGGAGCAGGAGTAACAATCAGTCCTGTTGCGTTTATTGCCGTTCATAACGGCGAAACAAAGCTTTTGCAGATGACAACAAACACTCCTTACGAAAATGCAGTTGTAAATGTTGTTCCTGACGTTGTTGACAAAGTTATAGATTTTATCGACAAAAAAACCGGCAAGGATAAATCTGAGGAATAATTTTTTAAAAATTCAGAATTAAATCCGTTTTACCGCACATTATAAATAAAAAAGGATGTGTGATAATTGAAAAAAATTGGATTGCTTACTGCGGTTGCTCTTTCGTTGTCTATGTTATCGTTTAATGTATCTGCGACAAATGCTCCCGATGTATCCGCTAAAGGCGTAATACTTATGGACAATCTTACCGGAGAAGTGCTTTATGAGAAGAATTCAAAAGCAAAATTGCCAATGGCAAGTACTACAAAAATAATGTCTGCTATGCTTGCATTGGAATTCGGCGGAGATCTTGATGAGGAGTTTGTAGTTGATAAAGACGCCATCAAAGTTGAAGGCTCGTCCATGGGGCTTAAAGAGGGCGATATTGTGACAATGCGTACGCTTATTTACGGAATGCTTTTGCCCAGCGGAAATGACGCAGCCAACGCAGCTGCGGTAAGAATAAGCGGTTCTGTAGACGCATTTGTTGAGCTTATGAATGAGCGGGCTGTGGAATTGGGATTAACGTCAACACATTTTGTTACACCTTCCGGCCTTGACGAAAATACGGAGGAGCATTACTCAACTGCTTATGATATGGCGGTTTTAACAAGGGAAGCTTTAAAAAATTCCGATTTCAGAGAAATATGCGGTAAATTTACCGCCAAAGTCAAATTTGGTAATCCTCCTTATGAACGCTGGCTCACAAATTCAAATAAGCTTCTTAATTCCTGCGAGGGTGTTATTGGAGTAAAAACTGGGTTTACCGATAAAGCCAGGAGATGTCTTGTGTCGGCTTGTGAAAGGGACGGAGGGACTTTGATTTGTGTCACTCTGAATGATCCTGACGACTGGCTTGATCATTCAAGACTATACGATTACGGATTTGAAATGTATAAAAAACAAGCTCTTCCTTTGGAAAGCTCCGATTTTAACGTCAATGTTGTAGGCGGAAACAGTGAAACAGTTAAATGCAGAACGAAAAATGTATCTTTAAATATGCTGAAAGGCTTAGCAGAGAATGTAAAAACCGAAGTGCATTTAAACCATTTTTTATACGCTCCCGTTGCTGAAAACGTCAATGTAGGAAGCGTTAAATACTATATAAATGATGAGCTTATTCACGAAGAACCTATTTATACGGTACAATCTGTAAATGGAATTAAGGCTATAGAAAAAAGCTTCTTTTCTAAATTTTTAGATAAGATTAAATTATGCTTTAGTTAATCAAAAAAGGGGATTTCTCCCCTTTTACATAATTATTTATGCTGTGAAGCATTGAGAAAGGTGAATGTTATGGAGAAAATCAGGATTCAGAAAATTATTGCGGACAGCGGTTTTTGCTCCCGTAGAAAAGCCGAGGAATTTATTTCTCAGGGCAGAGTTAAGGTAAACGGAAGACTTTGCAAATTAGGAGACAAGGCGTTGCCTAATAAAGATTTAATTACCGTTGACGGTGAGCAAATAAGAACCTCTAAAAGAAAAGAATTGCATTATATTATGTTACATAAGCCCAGAGGATATGTGACTACAATGAATGATGAATTTGACCGCAAATGCGTTACCGATTTGATTTCTGATTTTCCGGACAGGGTATATCCTATCGGTCGTCTTGACAAGAATTCAGAGGGATTATTGCTTTTTACCAACGACGGGAATTTTGCAAATGAGATTATGCATCCCTCTCATCATATTTCAAAAACTTATCGTGTGACGGTTCGTCCGGATATTAATGACGAACAGCTTGTTCAGCTTTCTGAGGGTATAGTAATAGACGGAAGAAAAACTCAGCCGGCAACAGTGATTGTTCTTGACAAACAGCCGGGAAGAGTGGTATTGCAGATCACCATCCATGAAGGCAGAAACAGACAGATAAGAAAAATGTGTGAGGAAGTAGGACTTGAAGTTGCCAGATTAAAAAGGACTTCAATAGGTCCTCTCCGTTTGGGTATGCTTCAGCCGGGAGAATACAGAGAACTTAAACCCGATGAACTCCGTGCAATAAGGACAGCAATTTCAAAAGGGAAATAGCTATTGAAATACAGTATTATTATTCCGGTGCAGAGCGGATAATTAATTGAAGTTTAACAGAGAGCAGAACTTCTGCTCTCTGTTTTTGTATGTACAAAAGATTAACAAACATTATATTAAACGTAAAAAACTTAATGTTTCACTTGATATAAGGGCGGAAAAATAGTATAATTTAATTTGTATAGGTATGAAATATCATGTTGTTTTCATGCCGATTCAAGTTTAATTGATTGGAGGAAACTATATGTCTGATTCTATCACAAATCTTGCTGAGCTTAAAGCTAAAGCTGAAGCTCCGTCTTCCGCAAGAACCCGATTGACATATTTGTTTGATGAAGGTACATTCTCTGAGCTTGACCCTTATTATTCGGCTGATTCCGATTTGGCAGGAGTTATAACTGCTTTTGGTTATGTTGAGGGTAATCCTGTTTATGCTTTTTCTCAGAATTTTAATGTGAAAAGCGGTGCCATGACAGAAGTTCAGGCTAAAAAGATTATTAAAGTATACGACCTCGCCGCTAAAACAGGAGTACCTGTTGTGGGAATTTATGATTCCTTCGGTGCTGATCTTTCTAATGGATGTAAGGCACTCAACGCTTACGGCGAGCTTCTTATGTGGGCTTCAAACCTTTCAGGCGTAGTTCCGCAGATATCTGTTATTGCAGGAACTTGTGCCGGTGCAAGTGCAATGCTTGCTGAATCTGCTGATTTTGTTATAGCAACAAAGGACTCTGAGCTTTATGTTGCACCTAACGGCAATATTGAAAACTCGGCTGAAAATGCTGCTAAGAACGGTACGGCTGCAATAATTACAGATACTGATAAGGATGCTGTTGAATCAGCTAAAAATATATTGCTTAAACTTCCCCAGAACAATCTTTCACCTGTTCCTATGTATGAGTTTGAGATTCCGGAAACATCATTCGGAGCTGACGCAGGCTCACAGACGGAAGCGATTTGCGATGCAAAAAGTGTTACAGAGCTTTCTGCTGAATATGGAGATTCTTCATATACGGCATTAGGTTCGATAGGCGGAGCAACTGTTGGTATTGTAGCTACAAATAAAGCAAGCGGAAAGTTGACAGCTGATGACTGCACAAAGATTGCTCGTTTTGTCAGAACTTGCGATGCTTACGCAATCCCTGTTATAACACTTGTGGATACGGAAGGTTTCAAGGCTGATGATTCTACCGAAGCTGCCGGAGCTGTTCGAGAAATGACTAAACTTGCTCATGCTTATGCCGAGGCTACTACAATTAAAATTTCAGTTGTAACAGGAAAGGCTTGCGGACCTGCATTTATTGCACTTGCAGGAAAGGGTGCTAACGCTGATTTGGTATTTGCAACCCCGAACGCTGTTATTTCGGCTCTTGATCCTATTACTGCTGTTGAATTCCTTGAACATGATCAGCTCAAGGGTGCCGAAAATCTGGCCGAAGCAAGAAAAGCTCTTGCTGATAAATACGCTAAAGAGCAGGCAAACAGTGCTGTTGCCGCTGCAAACGGCTGTATTGATAATGTTGTTGAAACTGCACAGCTTCGTGAGGAACTTATAAATGCTATTGAGATTATGGCAGGAAAGAGAATTTCAAGACTTCCCAAGAAGCACAGCAATATTCAGTTGTAATATTAATTCTAAGATAAGGTGGTTTTATTATGAAAAGATATAACATTACAGTAAACGGAAAAGCTTATGATGTAGCAGTTGAAGAAGTAGACGGAGGTTCTGCTCCTGTTGCAGCATCTCCTGCACCCACAGCGGCTCCTGCTCCTGCCGCAGCACCGGCTGCACCTGTTGCAGACGGAACCAAAGTTACCGCTCCTATGCCGGGAACAATTCTTGATATTAAGGTAGCAGTGGGCGACACTGTCGAAGCAGGTCAGGCTATTGTGGTTCTTGAAGCTATGAAAATGGAAAACGACGTTAATGCTCCATGTGCAGGAAAGGTACTCAGCATAAATACTACTAAAGGCTCTGCTGTTGAAACAGGTACAGTGGTTGCTGTAATCGGATAAACTACATAATTGTCTAATCCATACGTTCTTTTGAAAGGAATGAAATAAATGTCAAAGCTAAAAATTACAGAAACCGCTCTTCGTGACGCTCATCAGTCGCTTATAGCAACGAGAATGTCCATTGACGAAATGCGTCCTATTCTTTCTCAGATGGATAAAATCGGATACTATTCTGCTGAAGTCTGGGGCGGTGCAACATTTGATTCTTGTATAAGATTTTTAAACGAAGATCCATGGGAAAGACTGCGAACCATTAGAAAAGAAATGCCCAACACTAAGTTGCAGATGCTTTTCAGAGGACAGAATATGCTTGGATACCGTCATTATGCAGACGATCTGGTTGAATATTTTGTACAGAAGTCCATTGCTAACGGTATTGATATAATCAGAATTTTCGATGCTTTAAATGATATACGTAACCTTGAAACTGCAATTAAAGCTGCAAACAAGGAAAAAGGTCATGCTCAGGTTGCAATTTCATATACCCTCGGTGAAGTTTTCACTCACCAGTATTATATGGATTATGCAAAGAGAATTGAAGAAGCAGGTGCCGACTCTATTTGTATCAAGGATATGGCGGCATTGCTGACTCCTTATGAGGCTTCTACTCTTGTAAAAGACATTAAATCTGTTGTAAAAATTCCGGTACAGCTTCATACTCATTACACTTCAGGTCTTGCGTCAATGTGCATCCTGAAAGCTGTAGAGGCGGGCGTTGATGCCGTTGATACTGCAATATCCCCTCTGGCTCTGGGTACTTCTCATGCACCTACAGAATCAATAGTAGCAACATTCCAAGGCACAGAGTACGATACAGGACTTGATCTTGTCAAGCTGAATGAAATCAGAGATTATTTTATGACTCTTCGCAAAAAATACATTGACAGTGGTTTGCTTGATCCTTCAATGCTTGCAACAAATACAAACGCATTGCTTTATCAGGTGCCGGGCGGTATGCTTTCAAACTTGCTGTCACAGCTTAAGCAGGCAGGAAAGGCTGACCAGCTTGAGGAAGTTTTGAAGGAAGTTCCGAGAGTTCGTAAGGATTCAGGATTTCCTCCGCTTGTAACGCCTACTTCACAGATTGTAGGAACACAGGCTGTATTTAATGTAATCATGGGAGAGAGATACAAAACCGTGACAAAAGAGTTCAAGGGCCTCGTAAAAGGTGAATACGGCAAAACACCTGTTGAGATCGACCCTGAATTCCAGAAAAAGATTCTTGGCTCGGAAGAGCCTATTACTTGTCGTCCTGCCGATCTGCTTGAACCTGAACTTGAGCAAATGAAAAAGGAATGTTCAGAGTGGACAGAGCAGGAAGAAGATGTTCTCACTTATGCAATGTTCCCGAAAGTAGCTCCTAAGTTCTTTGAACAGAGAAGAAATAAGTTATACGGAGTTGACGGAAAGCATTCAGATCCTGAAAATAAGGTTCATCCTGTTTAACTGAATTGAATAATTAAGCTCCCTGAAAACAGGGAGCTTTTTTGTACAGATAATTATTTGTACTTGAAATATGGTGCTTGTTATGGTATAATTATTTTCGTACAAAATTACAGGAGAGATTAGTAATGAACAAAAAAGAAATTGCTGAAATTAAAAAGAATTTTTCAGATGACTGTGGATTTTTTACGGTTGGTCATGTTATATCTGCTTTTGTTGACTCTGAAAAAAATATTAAATACAAGTCCAACAGGCTTTATAATACATTACCTGCTGAAGAAGCTGAACTAATTATGATTATTCTGAAAAAGGTGCTGAGCGGACAAATCGGTAAAAACCTTTTGGAATATAGCTTCCCAAAGGAGTCATACAGTGACGGCGGAAGCCAGTCTTTCTTATATGAAGTTTTAAAAAGCAAGTTTACGGATGATGATATTTCCGACAAGTTTTTAAATGAAATCGTTGAAAAAACGGAATATGTTTCCACATATTCAATATTTTCTGCTTATTGTACATACAGTGTATTAAAAAAGAACAAAAATGACGATTTTGGTGAAGACGCTGATCTGGATTATAATTTTATAATCACGGCTATATGTCCGGTAAATTTGCGAATTGACGGTCTTGTTTATAATGAGGAAACAAATGAAATAGCTAAAAAAGCAGACAGTGATAGAATTGTGGAATTGCCTTCTGACGGATTTCTGTTTCCTGTTTTCAATGACAGAACTCCTGATGTTAATGGGGTAATGTATTATACCAAAAATGCTAAGAAGCCTAATACATCGATTGTGGATAACTTGTTAGGCTGTGAATTTGTAATGTCATGTCAGTCAGAAAAAGCAACTTTCCATGCAATACTGAATAATGTTGTGGCTGACGAGCTGGACTATTCAATGATAACTACCGTAAATGAAAAGATACAGGAAATAGTTGATCAAAACAGTCATGAAACAGAAATACCTACTATTGACAAGAATCGGTTGTCGTCTATTTTATGGGAATCTGGTGTAAGTCAGGAAAAGTTAGAGCATTTACCCAAGGTGTACGAAACCGCTATGGGAGATAAGCCCTTGACAGCTGTAAATCTTGTGGATAAAAAGACAGTGCTGTCTGTTCCCAGCATAACAGTAAACATAAAAAAAGATGCTGTTGACAAGGTCAGAACTCAGATAATTGACGGAAAGAAATGCCTGATAATCGACCTTGACGATCCGGACATATCAGTAAACGGAATTACCGCTTCAATAGAATAAAAAACTGTATCCGTAAATCGGATACAGCATCAAAAAGCCGTGTCATATGATTCGGCTTATTTTAATGAGCAAAATGTGAATTCTCCGTTTTCCATTATCAGATAGCTATGCTCCGAACCGTTTTTCGGAATAGATACAGAACCCGGATTAATGTATGTATAGCTTTCCTTATCTTCAATCATCGGTATGTGGGTATGACCGTTAAGCAGAATATCCCCATGATTAAGTGACGGAAGATTATTGTTATTATAGAGATGGCCATGAGTTGCAAAAATTGCTTTTCCATCAATATAAAGCAAGGCATATTCAGCCATTATAGGGAAGTCAAGCACCATTTGGTCAACCTCGCTGTCGCAGTTGCCTCTGACGCATATGATTTTTTCTTTAAGTGAATTTAATAAAGAGATTACGCCTTTTGGATTATATCCATCCGGCAAAGCATTTCTCGGCCCGTGATAAAGCAAATCGCCCAGAAGGAGTAGCTTGTCCGGTTTATGAATTTCGTAAGCTTCTATCATTTTTTTACAATAATATTCCGAGCCGTGTATATCTGAGGCAATCATTAATTTCATGCGTTTTCCTCCTTCAGTGTCACGAGTTTGTCATACTCGGGTTTTAATAGTTTATATATTTCACAGCCACGTTCTCTTTTATAGATTTTTAACATTGACAAATAGAGAGCCTGTTTTGTCTGAGTGGAGCATATACATTTTTTTATATTATTTATATCTTCATTTGAACAAGTATCAGATAAAATTCTGTTTAGTTCAGCGGAGAGTTGATTGATTTTTTCGCTTTTTTCTTTTCCCTCTGCCATTTGTGATGATATTCCATTTTCTTTATCAGATAAGTTTTTCAAACGAATATATTTAGGACGCAATAACTTATAAAAATCTGTAGCTTGCTGTTTAAAGATTTTTGCCATTGAGTTATGAAAATCTTCCTTTGACAAAGCGTGAAGAAGACACTCTTTTATTTTATCTATATCTTCGTCATTACAGATATCTTTCAAAAGCTCTGATAAAAGCTCTGACAGGTTCTTTCTTGGCTTTCTTATACCTTTGGCGGAAGTCTTTTTTATTTCTACATTATTATTAATTACTGAATCGTCTTTTCTGCAATTAGAATCTTCATTATTCTCACGGTCATTTTCTATATAAATTGAACTGTCATTTTTAGTTGTATGAGCTTTGGATATGTTGGGAATCCGATAAACTATACATTTTTCTGAAATAAAATCATTGCCGTTCCAGAAATCATGAAGTCTGTCGAAGCCTTTATCATTGCTGACAATGAAAATATGAGTACTATCTCCTTTTGAAACCAAATATCCCAATAGTGTAGCCAGTTGAAAATCAAGTGCGTTTTTACCGCCGACCTTTACTTTGAAATATCGAATATCAGCTCTTGATTCCAAAACTTTTTTATGCATTTCGAAGCTGATAGTATCCGAGTTTTCACTGTAGAGTATTATTACTCTGTCCTCCTGATTCAGCTTTTCGATACCTGTAAGTCCTTTTGAGTTCACATTCTCAAAATCCACCATAAATGTCCTCATTATATTTGTCCTTTCATTTTGAACGTTTAAATTTATATACTATTACAACAGCTATGGAAACAAGCACAGCGACAATTCCCAAAGAAATTAAAATTACAGCATTATCGGAGCTTTTAGGGCTGGCCTGAGCCGATTGTGTTTCTATTTCTTCAAGATAAGAATAATTTTCAAGACGTATAGTTTTATCAACACGCTGTGCAATGACGTTATGCCCTTGCTGGTTTGGATGAATATCCATGCTGTTTATTCTCGTAAGTTCAGATCCTTTATTAACAAAATCAGAATATACATCTGCAATTAAATATTCAGAATCGGCATCGTCTTTGTGGGTTAGTATTATATCGTTAAGAGCAGAGATTTTTTGTTCAGCAAAATCTTTTAGCTGTGTAATTTCCGTAAATTGATTAAACGGATTATACAGGGTCTGAATAATCAAAACCGCATTGGATTTTTTGTTGATACAAGATGCAATTTTTGAAATATTATTATCAAATGCTTTCAGATTATTATCAAGTTCCGAACTCATATTAGTAATCGTTTTCACAATTTCAGAAAGATTAAAGTTATTTTCATCTTCCAAAGAATCAACAGAGGTGTATTTTGAAAATAATCCCCACAAAATGCTTAACAAATCATTGCCGCCGATGGAAATTACCACTGCGTCGCAGTTTTTCAATGAATTGTCATAAACACCTTTGTTTAGCTTTTCAAGTAATTCGGAAGATGTCTGACCGTCAATAGCATAATTTTCCGATTGGGTAATGCATTTGCCGTTGAGTTCAGATTTATACTCTTGCGAGAGCTGATTAGCATATGAATTACAATTTGATTTGCCGTTTTCGTATCCTTCAAGACCGTAACCGGTTGCTATCGAATCTCCGAGAAATACAATTTTTGGAGGAACGTCAACTTGAATTTCTTTATACTCCTTTTGAGCAAAGGCTGTAATATTCAATGTAAATATCAGAACAAGAGCAGACAAAAGAGAAAATATCTTTTTACACATAAAAATCCTTTCAAATAAAAAGCCATTAAATTTCATATATACAAATACAGAATAAAAAGGCAGAAAGCGAATAGTCACTTTCTGCTCAAATTAAAATTATGCCTGAAGATAAGACTTAACAAGCTCCTGTAACAGCTCATCTCTGTCAATGTGACGAATCAAGCTTCGTGCATTATTGTATGTTGTTATGTAAGTCGGATCTTCTGAAAGGATATATCCGACAATCTGATTAATAGGATTGTAGCCTTTTTCT
This sequence comes from Oscillospiraceae bacterium, assembly GCA_051882055.1. Classification (GTDB taxonomy): domain Bacteria; phylum Bacillota; class Clostridia; order Oscillospirales; family Ruminococcaceae; genus FB2012. Next base: position 38,166 of record JBJERB010000025.1, on the reverse strand, counting down.
TTCAAAGCGTCATAAATTTTTGTAAGATTCCTTTTCAGCTCACTGTCTTTATCTCGTGCTACTGAAAATTCCATAGTCTGTTCGTGCATAAGCTCAACTCCCTTATAAAAAAGTTACAACTAAATTCTTAATTAATTATATTATAACCCATTTTATTAAAAATAACAAGCCCTTTTTATAAATTTCATTTAATTTACACAAACCAAATATGGAAAAGATATTATCTTAATGAAACATTGATTTCTTTAAGGGCTTTAAGTGCTTTTTCCATTGCTTTATCAGCCTGTTCGTCGGTAAGAGTACCGTCATGGGATCTCATGGAAATTGAATATGAAACCGACTTTTTACCCTCTTCAATTTGTTTTCCCTTATAAACGTCAAAGAGAGAAATTTTTTCAAGGATATTTCCAACTGCTTTCTTGATTGTCTTTTCAATTTTTGCAACCGGTATTTCATCATCACAGATAAGTGAGAGGTCACGGGTTGTAGCAGGGAATTTCGGAAGAGGTTTATAAGTCTTCTGGGGTTCACATTTATCCATGAGTTCGCTGATATTGATTTTTCCTGCATAAGCTCTTACACCCACAGAATAGTTTTCCAAAACATCAGGATGAAGCTCGCCGAAAATACCCATTTCTTCGCCGTCAACTTTTACAACAGCCACTCTGCCGGGGTGGAAGGCAGTATATTCATCAAAAATTGTGTTACTGTCAGGACGTTCAAATTCTACGTTTACAGCTCCGATTTTATCCATAAGTCCTTCAACTATACCTTTTAAGCTGTAAAAATCAACATCGTTTCCATACATTCCGATTCCGAGGCGGTGAGGCTCAATAGGGAGAACTTCGCCTTCTACGGGAATATACTCATTGGCAAGCTCAAAAACGGCACATTCTGCATTTCGATAGTTGTAATTTCTTGAAAGCACTTCACATACAGACGGAAGAATAGTAGTTCTCATAACGCTTGTATCTTCGCCGAGAGGATTTGTAATAACTACGGGATTTCTCAGCTTTGAGTCTTTCGGAAGATTGATCTTATCAAAATATTTAGGTGAAACAAATGAGAAAGTGGAAATCTGATTTACTCCCATTGAAAGCATTGCCGAAACTACCGAGCGTTCAAACTTTTGCTTAGGCGTTCTTTTAGCTTCGGCTACTCCCGAAACCAGAGTACTTGGAATCTTGTCATATCCGTAAATACGGGCAACCTCTTCGGCAATATCCGCTTTGCATTCAATATCAATTCTGTAATACGGAGCAATAACTTTGCCGCTTTTAACTTCAAATCCAAGACGTGTAAGATACTTTACCATGTCTTTTTCAGGGATATTCGTACCGAGGAAGTTATTTATCCACTGTGAATCAAATTCAACTGATTTATGTTCTTTATCACAATTATCGCAGTCGATAAAAGTTCTGACAACATCGCCAGCGTCAAGCTCCTCAACCAGCTGAAAAGCTCTCATAAGAGCTTCATAAGCATTGTTTGGGTTAAGTCCTTTTTCATATCTAGATGAAGCCTCGGTTCTCATCCCCAGCTTTTTAGCGGTTGTACGTACAGAAGCCCCGTCAAAACATGCTGATTCAAACACAACAGTAGTTGTATCTTCCATGATACCGCTGTATTCTCCGCCCATTACCCCTGCAACTGCTACAGGCTTATTAGCATCTGCAATTACCAGCATTTCTTCTGAGAGTTCACGTTCAACACCGTCAAGAGTAGTAATTTTTTCACCTGCCTCAGCATTTCTTACAACTATAGATTTACCGTCAACATAGCGAAGGTCAAAAGCGTGCATTGGATGACCGTATTCAAGCATTACAAAGTTTGTAATGTCAACAAAGTTATTGATAGGACGTACTCCGCAGGCACGAAGTCTTTCTCTCAACCAACGGGGCGAGGGCTTTGTCCTTACATTTTTAACTATGCCTGCCATATATCTTGGGCAAAGCTTTGTATTTTCCACCTTTACGGAAAGGATGTCATTTATATTTTCGTCAATGCCTTTATATTCAGGCGTTTTTACATTAAGCGGAACATTAAATGTTGCTGAGGCTTCACGAGCCAATCCGATAACGGACATACAGTCGGGTCTGTTTGAAGTGATCTCAAATTCTACTTTTGTATCATCAAAACCGATAGCTTTTTTCAAATCCATACCCACGTTTTTATCGCAGTCATCTCCAAGAATAAAGATACCGTCTTCGATTGCATACGGAAAGTCATTTTTAGTCAATCCCAGTTCTCCGAGAGAGCAGAGCATACCGTTAGACACAACGCCTCTGAGCTTTCCTTTAGTGATTTTAACCTGTTTTCCGTCATGAAGCACAGTTGATTTGTGTTTAGCAACAGGTACAAAATCTCCTTCATTTACATTCTGAGCACCGGTTACTATCTGAACCGGTTCTTCATCTCCCACATCTACCTGTGTTATAACCATATGGTCAGAATCCGGATGCGGAACAACAGACAGTATTTTTCCCACAACCACATTTGAAAGGAATTCGCCTTCCTGCTCATAGCTTTCAACTTTTGAGCCTGACAATGTCATAGCCGAACAAAATTCTTTTATATCACAGCCGCAGTCAACATAGTCTGCAAGCCATTTCATTGATAAATCCATAATTTATAAATCCACCTTTCGTTTCAATCTGATTCAATTAAAACTGTCCGAGAAATCTCATATCGTTTTCATACAGCAGACGCATATCGTTAATATTATATCTGCCCATAGTAATACGCTCAAGTCCGATACCGAAAGCAAAACCGCTGTATATTTCAGGGTCTATTCCGCAGCCTTCGAGTACCTTTGGGTGTACCATTCCCGAGCCGAGGAGTTCTACATAACCTTCGCCTTTACACATAGAGCAGCCTTTGCCGTGACAGTTGAAGCACATCAAATCAACTTCGGCAGAGGGTTCTGTGTAAGGGAAATGGTGTGGACGAAGTCTTATTTTAGCATCTTCACCGTAAAGACGTTTCATCAGCATTTCAAGTGTGCCTTTAAGGTCGCTCATTGTAATACCTTTATCGATAACCAAGCCTTCAATCTGGTGGAATAAAGGGGAGTGGGTAGCGTCAACAGCGTCTGAACGGTAAACTCTTCCCGGTGAAATAATTCTGATCGGCGGTTTCATTTTTTCCATTGTACGAATCTGTACGCTGGAAGTCTGGGTCCTCAAAACAACATTGTCATTTATATAAAATGTATCCTGTGTATCTCTTGCAGGGTGATGCTTAGGCATATTCAGAGCCTCAAAGCAATAATGATCCGTTTCAACCTCAGGACCCTCAACAATATCAAATCCCATTCCCAGGAATACTTCTTCAACTTCTGAAAGCACTGCATTAAGAGGGTGGGGCTTACCGATTTTCTGTGCTTTACCCGGAAGTGTTACGTCAATAGTTTCCGATGTAAGTCTTTTTTTAGCAATAGCAGATTTAAGCTCAGCTTGCTTTTGTGCAATAGCTTCTTCAATATCGGTACGAACAGAGTTTGCCAGCTGTCCTACAACAGGGCGTTCTTCAGGTGAAAGCTTTCCCATTTGTTTTAGTATTGCGGTGATTTCTCCTTTTTTACCAAGGAACTTGACTCTGAAATCTTCAAGCAGTTTTTGCTCCGTAATTTTTTCCAGCTCTTGTTTAGCACGAATTTCAATGCTTTTCAGCTGTTCTTTCATATTTATTCAATCCTTTCAATGATTTATATAATAAAAAATCTTGTCCCGAACTAATCAGGACAAGACATTATCTTGCTATACCACCTATTAGTCAAGAGCCAACACTCTCTTATCCTTAACGCAGAATGACGTTTACGCTTACTAAAAACTTTCGGCGTAACCACTCGCAAGTGAACTTCGGCAGATTTAGAAATAAGACGGCTTTCAGAAAGCGAATAAACGCTGCCTCTCTCTCTTTAAATCCACAAATCGGCTTACTCTCTTGGTCAATGTGTTTAAAATCAGTATAACACATTTAATTTTGACTTTCAAGGGGAATTCATACAAATTTTACATTTACAGACCATGTTTATGAAGAGGATCCCATTTATCATCCTCATCTTCTTCATCTTCGATAACATTGTAATCCTTATGAGGGTAGTTTATCTTTTCATAAAGATTTTCAATTAGGAAAAGCTTTGCTTTTGTGTCCTGAAATCTAAGCTTCAGCATATTGTTTTCAGGCTTAACCTGACGCTTTCCGCTTTTATCTTCTACATAAATCGACGATTTATATTCGGGTTTAAGTTTAACCAGCAAATCGCCTATGTTATTTTGATAAGATTCAAGAGAATCATCATAATAGAATGTTATATAAGTCAGTTCTTTTGAGATAATACTTGCCTGACAGTTTTCTATTTTATCATCAAAAATTTTAGTGTAAATTTTTGAATTTCTCGAAAGAGATGAAACGTTATAAAGAAGAAGGGCAGTGATAACATTTCCGATGCCGATAATCCATAAAACGACTTTAATTATAACCGTATTGGCAAGAAATCCAACAGCTATTATAAGTGCTGCGAGAAGAAGATTTTTATACATGTTTTTCTGCATTTTTTTATGCTCATCCAAATCTCTGATAGCTTTACGCTGTATACCGGCACGGTCGGAAGCAGGAGGGTATTCATAAAGCAGCATCATATCACTTCCTTGTAAAAAACAGGGCTGATAACAGCCCCATTATTTATTTCTTTGCATCGTTTTCTCTGATTTCAACACGTCTGATCTTACCGCTTATAGTTTTAGGAAGCTCGTCCACAAATTCAACTATTCTTGGGTATTTATAAGGTGCTGTAGACTGTTTAACATAAGTTTGTAGCTCCTTAACAAGTGCCTCATCGCCTTTATCTTTATATTCTTTTGTAAGAACGATTGTTGCTTTTACGACCTTTCCTCTGATTGGATCATCAGCGGCAGTGACAGCACATTCAAGAACTGACGGATGCTCCATGAGGATACTTTCAATTTCAAAAGGCCCTATACGATATCCTGACGCTTTGATAAGGTCGTCGGTTCTTCCTACATACCAATAGTATCCATCCTCATCTTTATATGCGGTATCACCGGTATGATATATTCCGTATCGCCATGCTTTATCGCAGTCAACAGGGTTTCTGTAATATTCTTTGAATAGAGCTGGGTGTTTTCCTCTTTCAGCTCTGATTACAATTTCTCCTGTTTCGCCGACATTAACGGGCTTGCCTTTTTTATCAACGATATCAACATCGTAAAGGGGAGTAGGTTTACCCATTGAGCCTGGCTTCGGCTCCATTCCATACAGATTTCCTACGATAACAGCAGTTTCTGTCTGACCGAAAGCTTCCATTAATTTCAGACCGGTGTATTCATACCATTTATTGAATACTTCCGGATTAAGAGCTTCGCCTGCAATACAGCTGTATTTTAATGATGAAAGGTCATAATTTTCAAGACCTTCTTTAATAAAGAATCTATACATAGTCGGCGGTGCACAGAAGGATGTGATTTTATAATCCTGAATCACCTTGAGTAGTTCCGAAGGATGGAACCTGTCAAAGTCATATATAAATACAGTAGCTCCGCAAATAAGCTGACCGTACATTTTACCCCATGCACACTTTGCCCATCCGCTTTCGGAAACAGTAAGATGCAAGGAATTTTCATCAAGGTGATGCCAATGCTTTGCTGTAATAATATGAGCTGCTGCAAGGGAGTATCTGTGGAGTATCATTTTAGGATATCCTGTAGTGCCTGAACTGAAATACAGCAGCATAGGTTCATCGACACGATTAGGAATACGTTCAAGGGTCTTCGGATACTTATCAATTTCACTTAAAAAGTCAATCCAGCCTTCTTTTGAACCATGTGTGATAAACTTTTCAATCATTCCGTCATATTCTTTCAAAGCACTGTCAACATGATCCGGAACATTATCTTCACCTGTTGCGACAATATACTTTACATCGGCAGATTTAAAACGATAAGTAAAATCTTTTTTCATCAGCTGGTTTGTAGCCGGAATAAGTATTGCTCCCATTTTCATAAGTCCGTAAGCCAAAAACCAGTATTCATAATGACGTTTAAGAACCGACATTACCATATCGCCTTTTTTTACGCCGTGGGCTATCATCATGTTGGCGACCTGATTGCTTTTCTCTTTCAAATCTTTAAAAGAAAATTTATGTTCCTCGCCGTTTTCGTTTACCCAATATATTGCTGTTTTATCCGGTACAATTTCAGCTAATTCATCAATTACGTCATAGGAAAAGTTGAAATTATCTTTCAGATTTAATTCAAATTTACTAAGTACTCCGTTTTCATCGAATTCTTCGTTTACAAATCTTTTGTAAAAGTTTTCAAGCATAATTATCCTCCATCCGCTTATAAAATGCAGTTGACTATTTTATTAATATCCGACGGCTTGTAAGCAAAAAAGTCGGAACCTGCATTTTTTAATTCAGTTTCCCCACGAAATCCCCAGACGCAGCCAATACACTTAATTCCGCTGTTATGTGCAGTTTTTACGTCCACGTCGGAATCTCCCGCCAATAAGGTTTTATTTTTATCTTCATTCAATATACCGAGAATATCATAAATTATATCCGGTGCGGGTTTTGCCGGAACGCTATCCTTTTTTCCGACCACACAATCAAAAGTATTATTGCCAAAGAGCTGAGAAACAATGTATTTAACAAAATTATCAGGCTTGTTTGAAGCCACAGCACATTTTATACCGGATTCTTTCAGATTATGTAAGACTTCATTAATACCCTCATATGCTTTCGTCTTATTAAGACAGCATTTCTGATACCTTTCAGAAAACATACTGTGAAGTTGTAATATTTCTTTCTGATTTCTATGATTCTCAGGCAATGCTCTTTCTGATAGTTTAAGTGTACCGTCTCCCACAAAATGATAATATTTATCCACTTCGTGAGTAGGATATCCAAGTTCTGTGAGAGAATCGTTAACAGCGTCGGCAAGGTCGTATATTGAATTAACTAAAGTTCCGTCTAAATCAAAAATAATAAGTTTAATCATTGTTCTGTCATTTCTTTTCTTAAAGTATTAAATCCGACTTGTTGATAATATCATAAATTTATGGCTTTATTATTAAATTTACACGTTATGTTTATGAATTAATTAAAATCGAATGTTGCAATAAACATAAGAATCCCAAAATTCTTTTACAGTATAACTGAGTATAGATGTTACCCTACTTTTAAACAGTTGGAAATATTATGCTTTTAGTTGGAGCTTGTACTTACTTAAATGTCGGAAGAAAACTGACCTTGCCCTTTTGAATAACGGGACAAGGTCATAATATAGTAATATTCTATATTTTTAAAAAAACGTATGCTCTATAAAAATTTTAACTCCGATGCCGATAAGAATAATACCACCGAGTATTTGTGCTTTGTTATTTAATATGGTTCCGAATTTTTTGCCGATAAATACTCCCCAGAAGCTGAATAGAAATGTAATACAGCAAATAAAAGTGGCTGCACTTACAATGTTGACAGACAGTGCAGCGAAACTAACTCCGACTGCAAGTGCGTCGATACTTGTGGCAATTCCCTGAACCATAAGCAATCCCAATGTAAGAGAAGTATTGTTATTTATTTCTTCATCTTTGTTTTTTATACCGTCTATAAGCATTTTTCCTCCGATAAAGCCAAGAAGAATAAGAGCAATATAATGGTCTATACCGGTAATAAAATTTTCAAAGGTTTTACCGAGTGCATAGCCGATAGTGGGCATAAGCCCCTGATACAATCCAAAGCACAGACCGCAGGCTGCGGCACCTTTCCAGCCGATTTTTTTTATGCACAGTCCATTGGTTACCGAAACGGCAAAAGCGTCCATTGAAAGCCCTATAGCAAGGAGTAGTAGTTCAGTCAGTCTCATATTTTGTCCTTTCCTTTAGTCGTCAAGTTTTGATGAGAGAAGCGTTGAATATTTATTTCTGAATTGTTCAAAAGTTCCGTTATCAAGGGCATCTCTGATTTTTTCCATAAGAGTATTATAAAAATATAAATTATGCTGAACGGCAAGTCTGCCTGCAAGCTGTTCGTCTGCTTTAAATAAATGACGGATATAAGCTCTTGAAAAATTACGGCAGGTAGGGCAGTCGCACTCCGGGTCGAGCGGGCGTTCGTCAAGTTCGTATTTCTGATTTTTGGCATGCATAATACCATTCCATGTAAAAACTGTTGCGTGCCGTGCATTTCTGCTGGGCATTACACAGTCAAAGAAATCTATACCCCTGTAAACCGCTTCAATAATGTTGGATGGAGTACCAACACCCATTAAATACCGTGGTTTGTCTTTGGGCATAAACGGCTCGACCTGTTCGATAACGTGATACATAACTTCGGTAGGCTCGCCGACTGCAAGACCTCCTATGGCAAAGCCACTGCAAAAGTCAGCCTCACGGATGGCTTTCATATGTTCAATTCTTAAATCGTCATAAGTACAGCCTTGATTTATGCCAAAAAGCATCTGATTTTTATTTATAGTGCTGTCCAGTGAATTAAGGCGTTTCATTTCATCAATACATCTGTAAAGCCAGCGAGTTGTTCTTTCACATGATGCTTTTGAATATGAATATTCAGCAGGATTTTCAACACATTCGTCAAAAGCCATAGCAATAGTGGAAGCAAGATGAGATTGAATCTGCATACTTTCCTCAGGCCCCATGAAAATTTTTCTGCCGTCTACATGAGAATTAAAATAAACTCCCTCTTCTTTAATTCTACGCAGCTTGGCAAGAGAAAATACTTGAAATCCGCCGCTGTCCGTAAGAATAGGCTTATTCCAGTTCATAAATTTATGAAGCCCGCCCATTTTATATATTATATCGTCGCCGGGTCTTACATGCAAATGATAAGTGTTGCACAACTCAATCTGACATTTCAGATCATTATTAAGATCTATTGAGGAAATACCTCCCTTTATAGCGGCAGCAGTACCAACGTTCATGAATACAGGGGTCTGGATTGTGCCGTGAACAGTTTTGAATTCACCTCTGCGGGCTGAACCCTCTTGCTTTAAAAGTGTAAACATTTAGTTCTCCTTAATTTAAATCATATTTGTTTTCAGTTTCAGTGTTCCTGCTTTCGTGTTTTTCATAGTAACCGATAAGATTATTATTGTTGTCCCTTAAAGCTATAATATAAACGTCACGATTGTGTTTGTTGTTGTGAAAGGTGAATACTCTGTTATTTGAAGTATCTTTTATGAACCAATCAACGACCTTTTCGATTTTGTTTTTAGAGTCGCTGTTGTGACAGTCGAAAATTGATTTTCCCACAAGTGATTTTCCACCGGATTTGGAATAGTTGGAAATTGCAGCAGGGTTCATATATATTATTGTATGATTGAGATCACAAATCACAACAGACTGTAAATCAGAATCAATTATACTCTTGAAATATTGATTTATCTCCATATTCCCGCTCCTTTCTTGTTATATCAATAAGAATTTATAGGGACTATACTTGCTGATTAGTTGAGGGAAACCCTTTTAAAAAAGGGTTCTCCCTCAAACTCCCTTCCTAAAATTTTTAACGATTTTTTTCATAGGGGCAAATGCCCCTAATGAAAAAAATAATTAGAAGTCTTTGGAAAAGGGTTCGGGGAAGAACCTTTCTTCAGAAAGGTTTGCCCCGACTGATAAACAACTATGCTCTTATAAATCCGGATTCATATAATAATCATGCTGTCGCCGAAAGAAAAGAATCTGTATTTTTCCTCAACAGCGGTTTTATAAGCGTTCATTGTTTTATCATACCCAAGAAAAGCCGAAACAAGCATTATAAGAGTGCTTTCCGGAAGATGAAAATTTGTTATAAGACCGTCAAGTACTTTAAATTTGTATCCGGGATAAATAAAAATGTCCGTATAACCGTCGCAAGGAACGATCTTACCGTTGTTGAAGGTTGCCACGCTTTCAAGTGTCCTGCAGGATGTTGTACCCACAGCAATAACCCGTCCGCCTTCGGATTTAGTTTTGTTTATAAGGTCAGCTGTTTCTTTAGGAAGCTCATAATGCTCACGGTGCATTTTGTGATCAAGGACTTTTTCTTCCTTGACCGGACGGAATGTGCCTAAGCCGACATGAAGCGTCACGTAGCCTATGTTTATACCTTTTTTCTGTATATCATCAAGCATTTCTTTTGTGAAATGCAGACCGGCAGTAGGTGCCGCAGAGGAACCAAGCTCGTTTGAATATACTGTCTGATAGCGTTCATTATCCTCAAGCTTTTCGGTAATATATGGTGGTAAGGGCATCTGACCGATTTCATCAAGCGTGGCAAAAAAATTGTTTTCGCATTCAAATTTTGCAATACGGTTGCCGTCCTCCAAAATGTCGGTAATTACCGCTTTTAACTTTCCACCGCCGAAAATGAATTCGGTACCTATTTTTGCTTTTTTTCCGGGACGGCAAAGAATTTCCCATTCAAGATTTCCACGTTGTTCTACCAACAGGAATTCAATAAAAGATCCGTTGTCAGCTTTTTCGCCGTAAATCCTTGCAGGAAGAACCCTTGAATCGTTCAGGACCAGTAAATCACCTTTTCTGAGATAATCGCATAAATTATAGAAATGATTATGCTTAATTTCCCCTGATTGTCTGTCTACTTTAAGCAGACGTGAAGCATTTCTCGGTTCAATGGGGTGCTGAGCAATAAGCTCTTGTGGCAACTCATAATAAAAATCGGATTTTTTCATATTATTCAAATCAAGCATATTGTATCTCCTGTGTATATATTGTGTTATTTTACAAAAAATTAATAATTTCCTTGTAATACCTCTTGACATATGCCTCCTTGTTTGTTATCATAAAAAGGAACAGATAGAGGTGCGGTCAAAATCAGTAGCATTTTCGTGGCGAATCAAGCCGGGTCTCCCAAGACTTATTCGTAAATGTGAAAGGTGCGACTGCCGAAGCTTGGGCATGGGAAACCTGACGCTGACTGTAGTTTTAACAGAACTCCAGTTGTCATCATAACTTATGATGGAGTGCTATCGACATATTTCATTTTTAATGTGTCAACATTCTTATTATATTGTATGATGAACTGGTTTTCAACCAGTTTTTTTATTGTTTGTTTAAATTTTATGTTTTGTGCAATTTTCTCGTCTCTTTGTAATGTATTTTCGTGAACTTTGCCATAATGAAAAAGGAGTTTTTAGCTATGAAAAAATTTAACGTGGGTATTATCGGGGCAACGGGTATGGTCGGTCAAAGATTTTCTTTGCTTCTTGATAAACACCCTTGGTTCAATGTTGTGTGCGTTGCCGCTTCTCCTCGTTCGGCAGGAAAGAAATTAAAAGACGCAGTAGCTTCAAAGTGGGCTATGAGCGAGCCGATCCCTGAAGAAATCGGAGAACTTACGGTAATGGATGCGACTGCTGACATAGATAAGATCGCATCAATGGTTGATTTTGTATTTTGTGCTGTTGATATGCCAAAGGATCAGATCAGAGCGTTGGAAGAAGCATATGCCAAAGCTGAATGTCCGGTAGTTTCTAACAATTCAGCTCATAGAGGCACACCTGATGTTCCTATGGTGGTTCCGGAAATCAATCCGGAGCATATTGAAATTATTGACGCCCAAAGAAAGCGACTGGGAACAAAACGTGGTTTTATTGCAGTTAAGTCTAACTGTTCATTGCAGAGTTATGTTCCTGCACTTCATCCTTTGATGGAAAAATTTAAGGTTACAAAGGCTTTGGCTTGTACTTATCAGGCTATTTCAGGAGCCGGAAAAACATTTGAATCATTCCCTGAAATTCTGGACAATGTAATTCCTTTTATAGGCGGAGAAGAAGAAAAATCAGAGCAGGAGCCTCTTAAAATCTGGGGACACATTGAAGGTGACAAGATAGTTAATGCTAAATCGCCTGCAATTACAACACAATGTCTGAGAGTGCCTGTATCCGACGGTCATACCGCTGCAGTGTTTGCTTCATTTGAAAAGAAGCCGACTAAAGAAGAAATTCTTCAGGCTTGGAAAGATTTCAGCGGAGTTCCTCAGGAATTGAATCTTCCTTCAGCACCAAAACAGTTCCTTTACTATTTTGAAGAGGATAATCGTCCTCAGGCTAAGTTGGACAGGAACATTGAGGGCGGCATGGCTGTATCTATCGGCAGACTTCGTGAAGATACTCAGTATGATTACAAGTTTGTATGTCTTTCACATAATACATTAAGAGGTGCGGCAGGCGGAGCTGTTCTTATGGCAGAGCTGCTTGCAGCAAAAGGTTATTTTGATTAATATATAAGTTTATGACTTCGGGAGGTCAGACATTTATGAAAAATACGATTTTTACAGGTGCAGGCGTTGCTATAGCCACACCGATGAATGATGACGGCTCCATTAATTTTGATAGATTGGGGCAGCTTATTGATTTCAATATTGATAACGGTACAGATGCAATTATAATTTGCGGTACTACAGGCGAAAGTGCTACCATGACTGATGAAGAGCATGTGGAGTGTATTCGTTATGCTGTAGAAAAGGTTAATAAAAGAGTTCCTGTAATTGCTGGAACAGGTTCCAACCACACCGAATATGCAGTTAACCTTTCCAAAGAAGCCGAGAAGCTTGGGGCTGACGCACTTTTAGTTGTAACGCCCTATTATAATAAAACTTCTCAGGCAGGTCTTATTAAGCATTTTTCTGCTATTGCAGAGGCGGTAAATCTTCCGATTATTCTTTATAATGTTCCGTCAAGAACCGGAGTAAACATCGCTCCGGAAACTTGTGCTGAACTTGCAAAGATTGACAATATTGTGGCTGTAAAAGAAGCAAGCGGTAACATAAGTCAGGTTGCTAAAATAGCAGCACTTTGCGGGGATTCGCTGGATATTTATTCGGGTAACGATGATCAGATTATACCTATTATGGCTTTGGGCGGAAAAGGCGTTATTTCTGTACTTTCCAACTGTATGCCTTTTGAAACACATGAGATTTGTCAGCTTTGCCTTGAGAACAAGTATGACGAGGCAAGAAAAAAAGCAGCACGTTTGCTTGACTTTACAAATGCATTGTTCTGTGACGTCAATCCTATTCCTGTTAAAGAAGCCCTTAATATAATGGGATTTAAAGCAGGTCCGTGTAGATTGCCGTTGGTGGAATTGAGTGAATCCAATAAGGAAAAGTTGTTAAAATCAATGAAAGCCATCGGTCTTGTAAAATAAAAGAATAATGGGCGAATAATACGGATTTTGCTGTAAGCGGTTTCACCAAATACATCATGAAATTATTATTCGTCCTTTTAATTTAACAGCAAATATGAAAGGATAATTAATATGACTAATATTGCTATTTGCGGAGCATGCGGAAAAATGGGTAGGGTAATCTTTGATATTATTTCTAATCGTGCCGATTGCAAGGTGATTGCAGGAGTAGATAAAGTTGCTGAAAGCTATGCAGATTTTCCTGTTGTTGAAAAACTTAACGATCTTCCGGAAAAGCCAGATGTTATTATAGATTTTTCACATCCTTCATTACTTGATGATTTGTTGGATTACTGCTTGACAAAGGGTGTTGCGGCAGTAATTGCTACAACAGGATATTCTTCCGAGCAGATTGAAAAAATACATAAAGCGTCAGAAAGCGTACCGATTTTCTTTACTTTTAATATGTCTTTAGGCATAAATCTGCTTGCGGATTTGGCTCAGAGAGCCGTAAAAGTTCTTGGAGATCAGTTTGATATTGAGATCGTTGAAAAACATCACAATCAAAAAATTGATGCTCCAAGCGGCACTGCGATTATGCTTGCGAATTCTATAAACGAAGAAGCCGATAATAAATATAACTATGTTTACGATAGGCATTCGGTTCGTGCAAAAAGGACTAAAAATGAAATCGGAATGCATGCTATAAGAGGCGGTACAATTGTTGGAGAGCATGAAATAATTTTTGCCGGAAGAGATGAAGTCATCACTTTAAAACATGAAGCACATTCAAAATCGGTATTCGCCGTTGGTTCTGTCAATGCAGCAGTTTTCTTAAAAGGAAAACCTGCAGGACTTTATGCGATGAATGATTTGCTTAAAGAAAACTAATATTCTTTTTTGTAAAAAGAAAAATATATTGAATTTTCAGAAAGGAGAATATTAATATGAGTAATTCAAAAATGGAAGAGTTAGGATTTAGAAGAATAGAGCCTGAAAGCCTTGCATCAGAGCAAGCTAATCCTTTCAAAATGATAGGTAAGGATTGGATGCTTGTTACAGCAGGAGATGAAAACGGTTGGAATACCATGACTGCTTCATGGGGATTTATGGGTGTAATGTGGGGCAAGAATGTTGCTACAACAGTTATCAGACCTCAAAGATACACAAAAGAATTTATAGATAATACGGAATTCTTTACCCTTAGCTTTTTTGACGAAAGCCAAAGAAAAGCATTGTCTTATTGCGGAAGCCACAGCGGACGTGATGTTGATAAGGCAAAAGAAACAGGACTGACTCCGGTTTTCACAGATAATACAACCGCTTTTGAGCAAGCAAAAACAGTTGTTGTATGCAAAAAACTTTATGTGCAAAATATGACGCCGGAATGCTTTACTGACGTTTCTATCGACGGTCAGTGGTATGCAAACAAGGATTATCATGTTCAGTATATCGGTGAAATTGTTGCCGTTTATAAAAAAGATTAAAATTCAAGGGACTGCAAATTGAAATGCAGTCCCTTTTTTATATCTGACTTTTAATTTTATTTAAAGCTCCTTTTTCCAGCCTTGATACCTGTGCTTGAGATATACCTATGCTGTTTGCCACTTCCACCTGAGTCTTTCCCTGAAAGAATCTCAAATACAGAATGTTTTTTTCTCTTGGCATTAATGAATTTATGGCTTCCTTGATTGATAACTCCTCAAGCCAATCAGAGGCATCGTTTTTATCTCCTACCTGATCCATAACGTACAAAGTATCCCCGGCATCTGAATATACAGGTTCGTAAAGGGAAATAGGATCACTTACAGATTCGAGAGCAGTAACTACATCTCCTCGCTTTGCACCTATTTCTTTGGCAATTTCATCAACAGTTGGTTCCCTTTGATGTTCGTTTGTAAGTTTTTCTTTTGCCTGCATTGCTTTATATGCCATGTCCCTGAGAGAACGGCTTACCCGCATGGGCTGATAATCCCGCATATATCGCCTTAGTTCACCTAAAATCATCGGTACGGCATATGTTGAGAATCTTACGTCAAGGTTAATATCAAAATTATCAATGGCTTTAATCAGTCCGACTACGCCCACTTGAAATAAATCGTCGGCGGACTCGCCTCGGCTGACAAAACGCTGAAGTACGCTTAAAACCAAACGCAGATTTCCTTTAATAAGCTGTTCTCGGGCCTTTTTATCTCCTTGTTTTACCCGCTTTAGCAGCTCGGTTTTTTCAGCTTCTTTTAAAACGGTAAGTTCATCGGTGTTGACACCGCTTATTTCAACTTTATTGTACTGCATATTTACTCCTGAGATCTTGATAATAAGATTATTGCCTCCGGAGCATTTCAATATGCAGTATATGTTAATGTAAATTTTTACATAACGTTAATCAGCAGATTTTTTCTAAATTGTTTTTTATGGATTTTATTATTCTTTTTTCTAATCTTGATATGTACGACTGTGATATGCCTACAATGTCCGCAACCTGTTTTTGCGTCATTTCCTTTCCGTTCTGAAGCCCGAATCGCATCTCCATTATCTGCTTTTCACGGGGTGAGAGCTTGTTGATTTCTTTTCTCAGCAAATCTTTTTCAACTTCGCTTTCTATGCCTCTGTTTACCGTATCATCGTCGGTACCCAGTATATCAGAAAGCAGTAATTCATTTCCGTCCCAATCAATATTTAAAGGCTCGTCAATGGAAATCTCATTGCGGTATTGTGACGCTTTTCTTAAAAACATGAGTATCTCGTTTTCAATACATCGTGAAGCGTATGTAGCAAGCTTTATATTTTTGTCGGGGCAAAAAGTTTTCACTGCTTTAATAAGTCCTATTGTACCTATGGAAATAAGGTCTTCAAGTCCCACACCGGTTGATTCAAATTTCTTTGCAATATAAACAACAAGGCGAAGATTATGAACTATCAGAAGTTCACGTGCCTTTTTTTCGTCTGTTTTAATCAGGTCAAAGGCTTTTAGCTCGTCTTCTTTTGATAGGGGAGGAGGCAGAGAATCTGAACCGTTTATATAATCAACAGTATCTGTTTCTGCATTTGTGCATTTTAATAAGATAATATTGATTTTTTCTTTAAATTGGTGAATTAACCGCATGTATATCAAATCCTTTCTGTTTGTTATGTGATCAGGCACGGATTAAAAATAGCCCGGGCTTGTTGATTATTATTTCTTGTAATACCTACGCAGCATCTTATATTTTTTACATTGTTATTACCGTCAAGGATTTTTACAGTTCCTTTTGAAGTTATCGGTATAACGCTTTTTCCTGAAACAGTGGAGTAGGGTGTAAGCCTGAATCCGCTTTGCAGGAACAGTTTTTCATTGTCAAGGTTGAAATGCTCAAAAAGCTCGTTACAGCAAAAAATAACCACCGGAATACCTGTGAACGGATCACATAATTTGTTTCCGCTGTCGGCAATAGCTTTCAGTTCAATTTCATAATCCCCTATGGAGTATATTGCTTTGTATTTTTCTGCTTTGTTGAATTTTCGCCTTAATATCCATTCGTAAACTGAAATGATGCCATAAATCAGAATAGCCGCAACTGTCATGTGTAGTAGTGAAATGCTGAAATAGACAGTGTAGTTTTTTACATAAATTATTTTGCTTTTTGTGGTTTGCCATATAATCAGGCATATTCCTGAAAAAACAATGTCCATCAGGAAATATAAGAATATGTATTTCAGAGATAATTTAAATGATTTGATGTTAAATGCGATTAAAATAATAATGCCTGCAATTAATAGCTTTAGCGTGGTTATTAATGCGGATTTTATAAATCCTTCATTGTTTAATATGACTATAAGAGAGGCTATACCACCAAATGCACTGCTTAAAAGAAGCCTTATTCTACTGATTTTGATATGAGTGATTTTACAAATACATTGAATGTATATTAAAGTGATAATCGAATTGGTTATTATAAGAACGTCAAGATATATTTTCAAAATCCCGCCTCCGTTCAATATTATGTTAAAATTATATAACTTCGATGTCGTTGATTTTGTCGATTTGTTTACATAAAATAATAAAAGCTCTCGTATTTTTCATACGGAGCTTAACCTGTTTTAGTTTTATTATCAATTAGATTTTTACTGTTTATTAACACATATATTATATCATAGTTATAATAAACTGATATACTTTCAAAAAAGCTGGATTAATAAAACTTCTTGGAGGAATCTGTTATGGATTTTATCAAAGGGATTACTTTTGCACCATTTGCAAGAAAAAATATATTATCTAAAAAGTCTGCAAAGCAGAGCTTAGACACTATGATCGAAAATACAAATGCGGATTTCATAATACTTGTCCCCAATGGGATTCAGGAAACACCCCAGTCTGAGAGTATAGATTATAAAACGGACGCAACAATGTGGGATAGTGAACTTGAAGAATTTATACATTATGCACACAGCAGGGCTTTAAGAGTAGCATTGAAACCAACAGTAAATTGCAGAAACGGTACTTGGAGAGCTCATATCAATTTCTTTGATGAAGATGTTCCTTGTGAACCGAAATGGAGAAACTGGTTTAAATCATATACGGATTTTCAGCTTCATTATGCTGAAATTGCACAAAATACCGAATGTGAAATGTTTATTGCCGGCTGTGAAATGGTACAGACGGAAAGACGTGAAGAAGAATGGCGTAAGTTGATTTCAGAAATACGTAAAGTATACAGCGGACTGATTTCTTACAATACAGATAAATATCAGGAGCATAACGTTAAATGGTGGGACGCTGTTGATGTTATATCTTCAAGCGGGTATTATCCTATAAATGATTGGGAGAATCAGCTTGACAGAATTGAAAAAGTAGTAAGAGAATTTAACAAGCCTTTTTTCTTTGCTGAATGTGGGTGTATGTCCACAGAAAACTCAAATCTTGTTCCCAATGACTGGTCTGTAAAGGGAGAACTTGATTTGAAGGGTCAGGCAGCTTGGTTTGAAGCAATGTTTAAAGCCTGCGAAAAGCGTGAATGGATAAACGGGTTTGCTGTGTGGGATTGGCCGGGTGTTTTATACAGTCGCTCTAAGGCACTTAAGGACAAGGGTTACAGAATATACGGAAAACCGGCTGAAAAAGTGATAAATGATTTTTATAAAACAAAGAAATAATCGTTTATCTAAGTCCGTAAAGTTTATGTTTTATTTATTTGTTTATAAAAACGCCGAGAAATTGTATTCTCGGCGTTTATAATTAAAATATATCAAGTTTTTGCGTCATAGAAAGGGAAGCGTTACTATATCTGTTATCATTTGTGACATCCTTTATTACACTGATAAAATTCGGCAGATAAACCGGATCATCTATGCTTTTAAGCTCGATTTCAAGTGTGGCAAATTTGTCACTGAAGTTGTATATGTCAAGTTCAAACAGTTGGTTTTCATACCTGAAGCAATAGCGTTCTTTCTCAATAGGGTGACAAGCACTGTCAGCCTCTTTAAGCAGATCAATATATTCCTGCTCACTTATTTCCTTTTCAAGTTCAAATTTCTCTCCGAATGAAATCGGCGTTTTTTCAGTGTAATAATATTTATAGCCTGTTTCGTGTAGCCCTCTTTTTCTTACTCTGCGGCTTGTCAGCGGATGTTCGGAATTCAGATAGGTCTGAACTATTTCAGATCTTTCACATTCGGGAAGTGTATGTAAAGTTTCTGATGATGGAATATATATCAAATACTTACGTTCAATTTCTTTGGGAATATTATCTTTTTTCATAAAAGCTCCTATAATTCATATTCTAAAACTTCACAGTTATTTATTCCGAAACTTGCATATTCATTATTTGTCATGTCGTAAAAATAAGAATTTACAATCCGTGCTATGCCGTTATGTGCAACAAGGAGATAAGTTTTATCATCTTTCTTTAGTTCATCAAGAAGATTATAAATCCGCTGTGCCAGTTTCAGCATTGATTCGCCATTCCCGTAACTGTCGGCAAAGGAAGCTTTTGATATTTTGAATTCTTCACCGTTTCGTGCTGTCCCTTCGTATTTACCGAAGTTTTGTTCAGTTAATCTCTGCTCAATTTTTAGAGGGATCCCCGTATACTCTGAAATAATTCTTGCTGTTTCATAAGCTCTGATCAGAGGAGAGCATAGAATCTCATCAATTTCATAATTACCGTTTTTGATTTTGTTCCCAAGATCTTTGGCTTGCTCTTTTCCAAGAGCAGTAAGTTCAATGTCGGTAGTTCCGCATATTTTGTTCTCAACATTCCAGACTGTTTGACCGTGTCTGGTAAAATACAAACGTTTCATAGAAATTAACCTTTCTTAGATTGCTGAAAATAAAGTGTATTTATATTTTATCACAGCACACGGGTTCTGTCAAATATAAAAAAGCCGTCATGTATAAACACAACAGCTTAATTATCTGATTTAAGATTAAATTACTGCTCATGTCCACAGCAGTCACATTCGTCTTCATCATCATCAAAAGCAAACATTTCTTCAATTCTTTTCATAAAAATGCCGCCGATTTTTTCATATTCCTCGTCGTTGTCTATGGAAACCATAATTTCTTCGTCGCCGTCAAATTCGGATTTCAGAATTACAACTTCTCCGGAATCTTCAATCATATCTTCAGGTTCATCAAAATATGGAGTCAGGGCAAAATATTTTTCCCCTTCATATTCCATAGCGTCCAGCATTTCAAAAGTCTGCTCATTTCCTTCTTCATCTTCAAGGGTGTATAAATCAGGAGTATATTCTTCGTTCATTGTCATTACCGTCCTTTCGGGAATAATAAATAAAAGAGTTGCAATGGATAAATCGTCATAATTATTCACTGCAACATATTAATTATACACCTATGAATTATTAATGTCAAGCATATTTTGTAAAAGTAATATTAAATAAAAAAGTTATGATTTTTTTGAAAAAAACTATTGACAAGTGACAAAAGATGTGATATATTATAATCAAGGAAAAGGAATAAGGGATTCAATAAAACAATAGCTTTATTAAATCATTAAATTCCGAAGTACTAAATTAAGGAAATGTTGAAGTAATATTTTAAGACTATATATTACAATCGGATGTGACAAAGTCTTATAATATCAATATTAATCCTAATATTAATTGGAAAGGGAGCGAGTCCGATGGAAACAACAGAGAGTCAGCAGAATATCCTGAGACTCGAAAGATTGTGATTTTAATTAAGTAAAACTCAGACAACAGGGTGATATACTTTAACGGACAGTTATTTAAGACAATAATCAAGAGTCTCATAGGACGATTTTAATAATAGGTTTTTACAAACTGGATATTCAAAACATGTTACAATTTAATAGTTCAGAAATAATAAAGAAGGGTTTTATATGATTTACTTTATTAGGCGTCTGAATAAATAACAGCAGGGAGTGAATCCAATGCACATTTCAAGTTTTTTTAAGGTGATTTTAAAATAATTTGAAAGAGTGATTCCAATGTAAAAATCATCACCAATTCAATAGAAAATATTCTGTGGAGTGATGTAATATGATTAATATGTATTGCATTTCGAGACTTATTATTTAATAGTAGGGAGTGAGACCGCCAGAATCTTTAGTTTGAATTTGGTTAAAAATATTTTGAAAGGACTAAGTCCGATGGCTTGAATATAATATTTGTTTAGAAGGTTAAATTCTAAATGATGTGGAGTGATGCATATGTATAATGTATTCACAAAGTTGATAAACATCTGACATTAAGGAGTGAGTCCACCTAAATATTTAGTTTGACCCGAGGAATTCGGAGCGAATTAAGATTTTTTATTGGAGTGAATTCCAATGTACGTTTAAGTGCATAAAAATTTAGTTAATAAAATATAACGATAAGGTGAGCAGATCAAAAAAGTCTGCTCACTTTTGTTTTTATAAAAAAATTATTAAATCTATAGTAATTATCTTGATTTTGTGCTATAATATTTGAGTAACAATTTAAATGTATTTTAAATTTGCAGAAAGGAGTGCATATTCTTCTATGAGGAATATGGTCATATAAATGTCTGTTTCATATTTTCAAAGAAAAATCGGAAAGGGTATTTCTCTTTCCGGTGTTTATGACAATAAATTTAAAACAAATTTAGTGGCTGTTCGTTTTGTTACAAAGCTGAATAGAGATACCGCTCCGCTAAATTCATTGCTGTCTGCTTTGTTGGGTACTTCCAACAGTAATGTGAAATCAAGGACAAAGCTTAATGAAAAGTTGATTGGTCTTTATGATTCACAACTGAAATCATTTGCATATACTATGGGAGATTATCAGATAACAGGAATCAGTATTCGGTATATTGGTGACGATTATACTTTGAATAATGAAAAGGTTTCAGAGGAAGCTATAAAAATATTGCTTGATTGCATATTAAATCCTGATATCAATGATAATAGATTTCCTGAAAAATATTTTGAATTAAGGAAAAAGGAACTTATAGAAGATATCAAGAGTGAAATAAATGACAGGCGTGGATATGCTGCTCTTCGTGCAAGTGAATTTATTTATCAAAACGAACCGGCATCAATTTATGAAAACGGTACTGTAGAACAGGTGGAAAAAATCACTCAAAGTGATTTGTATAATGCTTATTGTGTATTGCTCCGCAACAGTTATATTGACATTTCTGTTGTCGGAGGGGGAAAAGCTGATAAAGCAGAGAAGCTGATTATCGACAGCTTTTCGAATTTAAAAAGAGATTATAATTCGGAGATAAATTTTAACTGTCCTTCAATTATAAAACATGAAGCTGTTGAAATCAAAGAACAATATGAAGTTAATCAATCTAAAATGATAATGGCTTTTAAAACAGAAAATGAGGATTTCTATGCTCAGAAGCTAATGTGTGCTATGTTCGGCGGAACTTCGTTTTCATATCTTTTTGCAAATGTGCGTGAAAAGCTATCGCTCTGCTATTATTGTTCATCCCATATTGCGGAATGTAAGAAAACTATGATCATTAACAGCGGTATAGAAAAAGAAAATGTTGAAAAGGCTAAATCGGAAATACTTCACCAGTTTTCATTAATTGCCGACGGCGATTTCTCTGATGAATTGCTTGAAAATACTAAAAAAGCATTGTATAATGGATTCAGATCTAATTATGACAGTGTGCTTGCATTAAATTCATGGTATTTTACTCAAAGAGTCAGAGGAACTCAATATTCACCTGATGAAGTTAACGAAATAATAAACAATGTTTCAAGAGAACGGGTAATACAAGCTGCAAAATCTTATACTCTTGATACAGTTTATGTTATGGA
>JBJERB010000025.1:0-15639 GCA_051882055.1 Oscillospiraceae bacterium | reverse complement strand
GCACATTTTCTTGAGCATAAGCTTTTTGAAAATGAAGACTGCGATGTTTTTGATTTGTATGCCGAAACCGGAGCAAATGCCAATGCATATACCACCTTTGACCATACTGCATATACATTCAGCACGTCGGGAGACTATAAAAAGCCTTTGGAAATTTTGCTGAGCTTTGTGCAAAAGCCTTATTTTACTCAGGAAACGGTGGACAAAGAGCAAGGTATCATTGCACAGGAAATAAAAATGCTGGAGGATTCTCCCGAAAGAAAATGCTTTTTTAATTTACTCAAAGCAATGTATAAAAACCATCCTATAAGAGTTGATATTGCAGGAACTGTTGAGTCAATTTCCAATATAAACGCTTCACTTTTATATGATTGCTATAATACTTTTTATAATTTGCATAATATGGCGTTGTCTATTGCAGGGAATGTGGATGAAGATGAAATTATTAAAATATGTGATGAGTTTTTAATTCCCGCTGAGGATAAGAAACTTGACCTGTCCTTTGTGGACGAGCCTGAAGAAGTGTACAAAAAGGAAGTAACGGAACATTTCTCGGTAGGTATGCCAATATTTAATATAGGTTTTAAATCAAAAGGATTTAAAGGCCATAAACTTGTAAAGATGGAAACTGCTGCTGCAATAATAATGCAGATGTTGTTTAGCAATATTTCGCCTTTATATAAAGAACTGCTGGATGAGGGACTAATTAATTCACAGTTTTCATATGAAGTATTTGATGTTGACGGCGTTTTTGCCTGTATATTAAGCGGTGAATCAAAAGACCCTCATGAAGTATTGAAAAAATGCATTGAAACTGTTGAGAATACTAAAACTAAAGGGTTTGATAAAGCAGTTTTTGAGATGCTGAAAAAATCAAAATACGGTGGAATCATAAGAGGATTCAACGAAGTTGAAAACTGTGCGTCTCTTATGATGATTACTAATTTTGCAGGTGTTGACGCATTCAGCTTTACAGAAGAATTGGCAAAGCTTACAGTTGAAGACTGTATGAATGCCCTTAATATTCTTTTTAATACAAACAATGTTTCAATTTCAATAATTGACAATAATTTATAAGAAAAGAGGACGATTATGACACAGTTATTTACACAGCTTGCAACAGACGTTAGTGATCAGATGCGGGAAACAATACTGAATAATCCTGATAAGGTTTATTTCCCTAATTTGGGCGGCGGAGATAACATTTTTAAAAGAGGCTTTAGCCTTGATAGGGTTATGTTTAAAATACCCGGAACTGATTTCGCTATCTATTGGTATGGATTTCTGATTGCTTTGGGAATATTTCTCGCAATGATTTACGGATTCAAACGAATGAAAACAGTGGGTATTGATCCTGACAGGGCCACCGATTCAGTAATCGGAGGATTAATCGGTGCAATCATTGGAGCAAGAGTATATTACATTTTATTTAATGATGAAATGTCATTTAAGGAATTCTTTAATTTTCGCAGTGGGGGACTTGCTATTTACGGTGGAATTATCGGAGCTATTTTAGTAGGCGGAATTATAGCCAAACTCAGGAAATTAAAGCTGACTGCTTTGCTTGACGTTGTTGCACCTTGCTTTTTAATCGGACAGGCTGTCGGCAGATGGGGTAATTTCGTTAATCAGGAAGCTTTCGGTACAAATACAAATCTTCCTTGGGGAATGATCAGTTATTCAACTGTATATTATATCGCCGATAATGACAACTTAGGAGGCTCTGTTTCAGCTTATGCACCGGTTCATCCTTGCTTTTTGTATGAGTCTCTGTGGTGTATTCTTGGTTTTGTATTGCTGCATTTTTATTTAAAGCATCGTAAGTTTGACGGTGAAGTATTTCTCATGTACATTGGCTGGTATGGCTTGGGAAGATTCTTTATAGAAGGTCTGAGAACCGATTCCCTGTATCTTGCCAATATAAGAGTATCCCAGCTTGTTGCAGGAACCTGTGTACTTGCTTCAATAATTTTGATAATTGTATTAAGAGGCGTTTTCCGTAGAAGGGGAGATTATCAATTTTTCTACGAAACTGAGGAATCCAAGCTTCAATTAGCAAAGTATGACGAGTACAATAGAATCGCCAAAGAGAAAAAAGAACTCAAAAAGAAAATAAGAAATGCTAAATCATCGGGAGAAAGCTTTGCGGAGCTGGAAAAAGAGTATGATGAAAAATTCGGAAAGAAATCGAAACATGATTCTGCTCAAACCGTTGATGCAGTAAACAATGAAGAAAAAGAATCTGATGATAATTACAGTTCTATTTTAGGAGAAGATTCAGGCGAAGCAAATATGGATACGGAGGACAAAGACAATGGGTAAAATTATTGACGGTAAAGCCGTGTCGGCACAGGTGAAGGAGCGTATAAGGCTTGAGACAGATGCTTTAAAAGAAAAAGGCATTGAAGTCGGTTTAGCCGTAGTCATAGTAGGAGACGATCCTGCATCAAAGATCTATGTGAGAAATAAAAAACTTGCTTGTGAAGCTGTTGGATTCAAGTCATATGAATATGCACTTCCTGCTGAAACAACAGAAGCAGAATTGCTCGATCTTATAAAAAAACTTAACGCTGACAAGAATGTTAACGGAATTTTAGTTCAGCTTCCTCTACCTGAGCATCTTGACGATAAAGTTATAATCAATAATATACTCCCTGAAAAAGATGTTGACGCATTTCACCCAGTTAATGTGGGAAAAATAATGATAGGGGATTACAGCTTCCTGCCTTGTACTCCTGCCGGTGTTATGGAGTTAATTGCTTCAACAAGTACTGAAATAGCAGGAAAAGAATGTGTAGTTATAGGACGCAGTAACATTGTAGGCAAGCCTCAGGCAATGCTGCTTTTACATAAAAGCGGCACTGTTACTATATGTCATTCAAGGACAAAAAATCTGAAAGAAGTCTGCTCAAGAGCTGATATTTTGGTAGCAGCGGTTGGACGTGCTAAAATGATTACGTCGGATTATATTAAAGAAGGTGCGGTTGTCATTGACGTTGGTATGAACAGAGATGAGAACGGTAAGCTTTGCGGTGATGTCGACTTTGAGGATTGTAAGGATAAAGCAAGCTATATTACGCCTGTTCCCGGCGGAGTTGGACCTATGACTATTGCAATGCTTATGCAGAACACCCTGACAGCTGCAAAAACTCAAAATGGATTGATTTAATTGTAAAATTTGTGTTAATAGTATTTACAATATGTTGGGGATATAGTATAATATTTAATGTTGTTTTGTAACATTATCCATGCAACAGAATGTGGGTTAAGCCTAAGATTATGTTTATCATAATGAGGAGAGTTACCTGCCATATCCTTTTGCATCGGAAATAATTTTGAAAGAGGTACAAAAATGTTAAGAAAAGACGAAAAGACAGCTGTAATTGAAGCTAACAGAACTCATGAAACCGACACAGGTTCTCCTGAAGTACAGGTTGCTATTCTCACAAAGAGAATTAACGATCTTACTGAACATCTGAAAGTTCATAAGAAAGACCACCACTCAAGAAGAGGTCTTTTGAAGATGGTTGGTAAAAGGAGAAATCTTCTTAACTATCTTAAGAGCAAAGATATTGAAAGATACAGAGCTTTAATTGAAAAGCTTGGCATTCGTAAATAATTTGTGTTATTCATCAAGGCAGAGGCATGTTATGCCACTGCCTTTTGGTGTTTAATTTTTACTTTTTGCGGAAAGTGTTTCTGTTGTATTAGCAGAAACGTCGGCATTTGCCGAAAATGATTTATTGTTGAAAATTGGTGAAGATATGTTAGCATTAAACAGAAAGCATGAAACAGTCGTGTTTCCTGTTTATTGCTAATGCTTCACCGATAAAATATAAAAATGGAGGAAGTATTATGTTTGAAAATTACAGAAAATTTGAAACAACTTATGCAGGCAGACCTCTTATAGTAGAAACGGGAAAGACCTGTCAGCTTGCTAACGGTTCATGTTGGGTAAGATACGGCGAAACCGTTGTTATGGCTAACGTTACTGCTTCTGAAAAGCCAAGAGAGGGCGTTGATTTCTTTCCTTTGTCTGTAGATTATGAGGAAAGACTTTATTCAGTTGGTAAGATCCCCGGCTCTTTTACAAAAAGAGAAGGAAAGCCTTCTGATAAAGCAATCCTTACTTCACGTATGGTTGACCGTCCTATCAGACCTTTGTTCCCAAAAGATATGAGAAATGACGTTTCGGTAGTCATGACTGTATTGGCTGTTGATCCCGATTGTTCTCCTGAAATCACCGGAATGATCGCAACTTCAATTGCTATTTCAATTTCTGATATTCCTTGGAACGGTCCTATTGCAGGTATCAGCGTAGGTCTTGTTGATGATGAGATCGTGCTTAATCCGACTTTGGAACAGAGAGCTAACAATCATCTTAATTTGACAGTTGCCGGTTCAATGGAAAAAATCGTTATGATCGAAGCCGGAGCTGACGAAGTTCCTGACGATGTAATGCTCGATGCTATCCTCAAAGGTCATGAAGAAATCAAAAAGATGGTAGCATTTATTAATGAAATCAAAGCAGAAATCGGTAAGCCAAAGTTTGAATTCCAGTCTATGGAGATTGACCACGATCTGTTTGACGAGATTGAGGCTTTGGTTGGAGATAAAGTAAAGGAAGCTCTTGATACTGATGATAAGAATGTTCGTGACGCAAGACTTCAGCCTATTATTGATGAAGTACATGAAAAATATGACGAGAAGTATCCTGAGCAGGAAGCTATGCTCGATGAATGTCTTTATAAATTACAGAAAAAGATCGTTAGAAACTGGCTGTATGAAGGTAAGCGTGTAGACGGTCGTGGAATTGATGAGATAAGACCGTTGGCTTCAGAAGTAGGTCTTTTGCCGAGAGTTCACGGTTCAGGACTTTTCACAAGAGGTCAGACTCAGGTTCTTACAATTTGTACTCTCGGTCCTGTTAGCGATGCACAGAAGCTGGACGGACTTGATGAGGAAGAATCGAAGAGATATATTCATCACTATAATTTCCCATCATATTCTGTTGGTGAAACAAGACCGTCAAGAGGCCCCGGAAGACGTGAAATCGGTCACGGAGCTTTGGCAGAAAAGGCTCTTGTACCTGTAATCCCAAGCGTAGAGGAATTTCCGTATGCTATCCGTATGGTTTCAGAGGTTCTTTCATCAAACGGTTCAACATCACAGGGTTCAATATGCGGTTCAACTCTTGCTCTTATGGACGCAGGCGTTCCGATCAAAGCTCCTGTTGCAGGAATTTCATGCGGTCTTATAACCAAAGAAAACGGCGAATGGATGACAATGGTTGACATTCAGGGTCTGGAAGATTTCTTCGGTGATATGGACTTTAAAGTAGGCGGTACTAAAAAGGGTATCACAGCTATACAGGTAGATATTAAAGTTGACGGACTTACTCCCGAAATTATCAAGGAAGCATTTGAAAAGACACACAAGGCTCGTCTTTATATTCTCGATGAGATTATGCTTAAGGCTATTCCTGAACCTCGTGAGAGTGTAAATCAGTGGGCTCCTAAGATGTTTACTACTAAGGTTCCTGTTGATAAGATAAGAGAAGTTATCGGTTCGGGCGGAAAAGTAATTCAGAAAATTTCTGCTGAATGTGATGTTAAAATCGATATATCTGAGGACGGAAATGTATTTGTTTCCGGTCTTGATAAGGCTAAAGCTGAGCAGGCTATTTCAATTATTAATACTATTGCAAACGACCCTGAAATCGGTGCAATTTATAAGGGTAAAGTTGTTAGATTAATGCCTTTCGGAGCTTTTGTAGAAATTGCCCCGGGAAAAGACGGTTTAGTGCATATTTCCAAGCTTGATAAATCAAGAGTTGAAAAGGTTGAAGATGTAGTTTCTATCGGAGATGAAATTGTTGTAAAGGTTATGGAAATTGATGACCAGGGAAGAATTAATCTTTCAAGAAAAGACGCTCTTGCTGATATTGAAGCAAAGAAAGCTAACCAGTAAAAACCTTTAGATTATTTAGTGTCTGATATAAAGTTTAAGCAGGCGAAGTATTTCGCCTGCTTTTTTGTATAAAAAAACGACAGGATAACCTGTCGTTTAGATCCGTTTATCTTTGTTCGCAAATAAGTTTAATTGCTGTTCTTTCTTCGTTGTCAATTAAAACATTTGCAAATGCGGGAATACAAATCATATCAATTCCCAGAGGAGCTAAATATCCTCTTGCAATAGCGATAGCTTTAATCGCCTGATTTGCGGCACCGGCACCAACCGCTTGTACTTCAACAGCTCCGCTGTCTCTTATTACTCCGGAAATTGCCCCTGCAACTGAATTTGGTACAGATCTTGATGAGACTTTTAGAATTTCCATTTAATAACCTCCAACTTATAAATTATTTGGATAATTTCCTTTGTGGCCCCATATTACCACAAAATAATTATACACTATATAGAATATATTTTCAAGTAAATAAAATTTTTTTGTGCATTACCGCTTAATTATACGCTCAATTTTCGTCGCTTTGCCCAATTTCTCATTAAAGTTTATTATAACTCCGTTAATAAAACAGGGATTTTCACTTTCTACAAATGTAACGGGGTAGTGAAGTCTTAATTTTTCAATGGCACATTCGGATTTTACCCCCAGCACCGATAATTCCGGACCGGTCATTCCGGCATCAGTAATATAAGCAGTATGGTCATTTAATATTGTTTCATCGGAAGTTTGTACATGAGTGTGAGTGCCTATTACTGCAGTAACTTTACCTGCTAAATATTGACCTAATGATTTTTTTTCAGCGGTAGCTTCTGCATGAAAATCAATAAAAATATTAGGTGTTTTTATTTCCTTTAATATTTTATCTATACAGGTAAAAGGATTATCAAGAGAGTCCATATACACAGTACCCATAAGGTTTATAACTGCGATAGAGGTAAAGCCCATATCAATTATTGTATATCCGTGTCCCGGTACTTCAGCAGGGAAGTTTCCGGGGCGTAGCAGTGCTTCTTCGCTGTCAAACAGATTTAAAATTTCCTTTCGTTTGAAACAGTGATTTCCGGTTGTAACAACATCAGCTCCCAGACTGACAAGCTGTTGATATGATTTTGGTGTGATACCATTGCCACGGGCTGAATTCTCTCCGTTAATTACGGTAATATCAATATCATATTCTTTTTTTATGCTGTATATATGCTTTTCAAGAAACTCGCAGCCGTTTTCTCCAACAACATCTCCGATAAATAATAAATTCATAATAATACTCTTTTCTATAATTTAAATAAAAAATTTAGTAAAAGGGCAACATATAGTTGCCCTTTTGTTTCTAATTATTTTCTTGTGCTACTGAATCACTATCGGGTTCAAAATCCTTATTACTTATATCGTCTGTCGAAGTCTTAAAGTCCGATTCTGAAAGTTCACCGTTCATAAGCTTTTCAAAATTAATACCGTCAATTTTTTCGTGAATCATAAGGTATTTTGCAATTAAATGAAGTTTATCAATGTGTTCTTTAAGGATAGCCTCAGCTTTTACAAATGCATCTTCAACAATATTTCTGATTTCGCTGTCTATTTCTGCAGCTACATTTTCAGAATAATCAGGCGTGTTAGTATAATCTCTTCCTAAGAAGACTTCATGTTCGCCTCTGCCGTAAACTACAGGACCAAGATTATCGCTGAATCCGTAACGTGTAACCATATTTCTTGCTGTTGCGGTAGCTCTTTCTAAGTCATTTGATGCACCCGTAGAAATATCGTCCAGAATCAATTTTTCTGCAACTCTACCGCCAAGAAGAACGATAATGTTTTCAGCCATTTCTTTTTTGCTGACATAAGATTTATCCTTTTCAGGCAAACTCATTGTAAATCCGCCCGCCTGACCTCTTGGGATAATGGATACCTGATGAACTTTATCCTGAGTAGAACAATAATAGGTACAAACTGCGTGACCGCCCTCGTGATATGCTGTAAGTCTTTTTTCAGCTTCAGTAACAACACGGGATTTCTTTTCTGGACCGGCAACTACTTTAATAGAAGATTCCTCTAAATCCTGTTTAGTAATTGCTTTTCTGTTGTTTCTTGCAGCAAGCAATGAAGCTTCATTTACAAGGTTTTCAAGATCGGCTCCGGTAAATCCAACGGTTGTTTTTGCTATGGTTGACAAATCAACATCGGGAGCAAGAGGTTTATTTCTTGTATGAACTTTAAGTATAGCTTCTCTGCCTTTTACATCAGGATAGTTTACTAAAATCTGTCTGTCAAATCTGCCCGGACGAAGCAATGCCGGGTCAAGTATATCTCTTCTGTTTGTTGCTGCCATAACAATTACAGAATCATTTTCCGTGAATCCGTCCATTTCAACGAGAAGCTGGTTAAGAGTTTGTTCACGCTCGTCATGACCGCCTCCGAGACCTGCACCTCTTTGACGACCAACTGCATCGATTTCATCGATAAATATAATAGACGGAGCGTTTTTCTTTGCTTGTTCAAACAAATCTCTTACACGTGAAGCACCGACGCCGACAAACATTTCCACAAAATCAGAACCCGAAATGGAGTAAAACGGTACATTTGCTTCTCCTGCAACTGCACGTGCAAGAAGGGTTTTACCTGTTCCGGGAGGTCCCATTAAAAGTACACCTTTTGGTATTCTGGCACCGATTTCGCTGTATTTTTTAGAGTCTCTGAGAAAATCAACTATTTCTTTAAGTTCCTCTTTTTCCTCGTCTGCACCGGCAACATCTGCAAAAGTCGCTTTCTTACTGCTTGGAGCCTGCTTTGCGTTTGTCTTTCCAAAGGAAGTCATTTTCCCGCCGCCTGCGTTTTTCATCATGAATACAAAGAAGAAAATCATAACCCCAAGCATAAGTAGTGTGGGTATTAGATTGAGCCAAAAGCTATTATCTGAAACCGGTATCAGGTTATATTTCAAGGGTTGGTCAGGGTTAGCTTCGTTATATCTCAAACGGTAGTTTTCTGCATCGTTTCCGCCCAGAACTTCCTGTGCAAAAATTGATACATTAGGTACTGTATAATTCTTGACTTCATTTGAATCCTTTAACTTATATTTCATTTTACCTGAACCCAGATCAAGTTCAAATTCTGACACTTCAAGATTATCAAAATGCGTCATTATTTCGGAATATGGAGTATCGGAATTATTTTTGCTCATAGATGTAAGCATATAAACAAGACCGCCTATTATTGCTACAGATACAAGCAAATAAATTAATAAGGATTTTCCGCTGTTGTTTTTATTCAATGTACCACAACCTTCTATAAAAATTGAGCCAGTCATAATCTGAAGTCAATACTTCTGAAAACGAAGCTGACATTGTTTTTCTTTTATTATGCCTGAAAATATAACATATGTTTTGTTTCTCCACATTTTATCATATATATGTGACAGATTTATGATATTTTACAAATCAGTATGTGTTTTGTCTTATCATCTATCTTAACTCTGTCGGCACAGCCAAAGCCTTCAATAAAAAACAGACCTTGCTCATCTTGAAGCATAACAATTTTATCACGCATATTTTGAGGAACAGAGCTATTGAGAAGCTTTTTTACAGATGAACTAAAATTCCTGTTGCACAAAATAATTTTATCACCGTTTTTTCTGTTCCTTAACAAAACCTTTCCTACTATTTTATCATAATCACAGCACATATTTGCAAACTTTTTATGAACATTTGCTGCGACTTGATCTGTTTCCATAATATTAAAAGATATTTCTTTTTCAAATAATTGGTATTGTTTTTGAAAGTCGACTTGGTGGCAAACAAATTTGTTTTCTTGATGATCAGAACACTTTGTAATATCAAAAATTCCGTCTTTGCAAACAGCAAATATATCATTATGCAAATTTATTTTTCCGCCGTTATTAAGTATTTCGGAAATATCTTCTATGCGTTGATAGCTGTAGGGTAAATTATTTTGAGATAAAATTTTTGTTATAGCTCTATTCCTGATTGCCGGGTGAGCGTCACTTATTATTTCAGCATTATAACCTTTTTCTGTTTTTGATTTTTCAATAAGCTCTTCCGACAGAATTTCAAGACAGTTTTCATCATTTCTTAAATTTTCAAGTGTATTTTTATATGTGTCCAAAAGGGAAGCGTTCATTTCAGAAAAAACAGGAATAACTTTATGCCTGATTTTATTTCTGGAATAGTCCACTGAAAGATTTGTGGAATCTGTAACAAAATCCTGACTTTCTTCAGCAAGAAATCTTTCCACATCTTCACGTGTACAAGCAACTAAAGGCCTAATGATATTATCCCTTACAGGAGGGATAGAACATAAACCTTTTAGACCGGTACCACGTACAAGATTGAAAATGGTTGTTTCAAGGCTGTCAGACAGCGTATGAGCTGTTGCAATTTTATCACAGTCAGCGTTCTCGAAGATTTTATATCTTAGATTTCTGGCACCTTCTTCTATAGAGCAGTTTTGTTCTTTACAGTAATTTGATACATCTATACGGTGAACTTCAAGGTTTATATTTAGTTTTTTGCACAAATCAATACAAAATTTTTCATCACGCATACTTTCATCACCTCTGAGCCGGTGATTTATATGGCATGCCGAAACATTATATCCAAATTTCTTTAAACACAAAAGGAGTGATACGCTGTCGGCACCTCCCGAAAGACCTACCATTACACGTTCACTCTTTTGAATCATATTATACTTTTTGATAGTTTCCTCAACTTTATTTAACATGATTTACTCTCTTCTGATATCAAGACTTCTGAACAGTGTATATTCACCTATCCATGCAAGTTTAACCGTTCCTGTTGAACCGTGACGGTTTTTAGCAACAATACATTCAGCCACTGACTGATCGGTTGATTCCTTATCATAATATGCGTCACGATATAAAAACAGTATGATGTCGGCGTCCTGTTCAATAGAGCCTGATTCACGCAAATCTGAAAGCATTGGACGCTTATCTTCACGCTTTTCAGAGCTACGTGAAAGCTGTGACAATGCAATAACCGGTACGTTAAGTTCCTTAGCCATCAGTTTAAGCTGTCTTGTGATTTCGGATACCTCAGTTACACGGCTTGTATGCTTATTTGGTGAAGACATAAGCTGGAGATAGTCGATAATTACAAGTCCGAGATTTTTCATTCGTCTTAGTTTGGCTTTCATCTGCGGAACGTTTATACCTGCACCGTCGTCCAGATATATGGGTAGTTTTTGAAGCTGTTCAGTACCTGATGCAAGTTTTGTCCAATCTTCCGGTTCCAGTTTTCCTGTTCGCAGACACGTATTATTTACAAGAGATTCTGAAGCAAGCATACGGCTTACAAGCTGTTCTTTTCCCATTTCAAGTGAAAAGATAACTACATCTTTCATTGTTTGTTTGCATGAATTTACAGCAATATTAAGTGCCAATGCAGATTTACCCATAGCAGGACGAGCAGCAAGTATTATAAGGTCTGATTTGTTAAGACCTGTAGTAATTGCGTCAAGTTGAGAAAATCCTGTTTTGGAACCAAGGTGCAGCTCGGCTTCAGGTCCGCTTAGCTCTTGCAAATGGGTATATGTGTCAATTATTACGCTGTCGATTCTTTCAAGGCCCTGAACTTCGCCCTGACGGATATCATAGATTTTTTGTTCTGCACTGTCAAGCATAGTCTGTGAATCTGTTGAGCCTTCATTTGCAGTTTCTATAATATCATTTGCAATATTAACAAGAGAACGGATTTGATATTTCTCTTTTATTATCTGACAATAGCTCTCTATATTTGCAGTAGACGGAACGCTTTCCATTATTCCGGACAGATATGTTTTAGCCATTGCTGAAGTCTCAAAGATTCCCATTGTTACAGCTTCATCGATGACAGTAATAATATCCTCTGTTTTTGCAGTTGTAAACATTCTCATCATTATGGAAAACAACTGCTGATGCTGTGGCCTGTAAAAGCTTTCCGGCTTTAAAATTTCAATTACCTTTGGCAATATTGTAGGATCCAGGAGAATTCCTCCTAATACTGCCTGTTCCGCTTCAAGAGAGTAGGGAAGCTCACGCCCAAGAATTTCACTGGCACGAAGTCCGTTCATACTTTCAATAGATGACATTTATTCTTCAACTACCTTAATTTTAATTGTAAAGGAAACTCCTTGAGTCATTTTAACGACAGCAGAAAAATCTCCAAAACTTTTTATATCACTGTTAAGATTGATTTTCTTTTTATCAACATTCTGTGAGAACTGTGATTCTATTGCATTAGCAACATCTGAAGCCTTAACGGCTCCGAACAGTTTTCCGCCCTGTCCGGCTTTTGCTTTAATAACAACCTCTTTATCTTTCAGTATACTTGCTATTCTTTCATTATCAGCCTTTTCAACATCTATTTTGTGTTGAGCGGCAGCCTTTTTACCTGCTAAATCATTTATGTTTTTTGCAGTAGCTTCGATAGCGTAACCTTTTGCGAGCAAAAAGTTTCTTGCGTATCCGTCAGCAACATTAAGAGTATCTCCGGCTTTACCCGAGCCTTTTACATCTTTTAGTAAAATTACTTTCATATTAAACTTCCTTTCACTGTTAAATTTATTTTACGTTATTTATGATATATTCGTCAATAGCTTCTTTAAGTTTGTTCTTTGCTGATTCCATATCGGTTTTAAGCTGTGTTGCCGCCATTGTAAGATGACCGCCGCCTCCGATACTTTCCATAATTACTTGTACGTTATATGTTCCAAGGCTTCTTGCTGAAATGTTTATGACTCCGTCATTATTGTACAATACAAAAGAAGCGTTTACCCCTGCAATTCCCAGAAGTTCGTCTGCCGCCTGCGAGGAGGCAATGCGGATATTCGGGAAATTGTCGTTAGTAAAGGTTATAGCACATTTGTGGTAAATTTCGGCGGTGTTGATCAAATTAGACTTTTGCTTGTATGTTTCAACAGAATTTGAAAAAAGTTTCTTTACTGCAACAGTATCAGCATTCATTTTTCTTAAATATGCTGCCGCTTCAAAGGTTCTTACACCTGTTCTAAGCACAAAATTTTTAGTGTCGAGCATTATTCCGGCTAAAAGAGCTTCGGTAACAGGTGAGGTGATTTTTGCATTATCTCCGAAATATTCAATCAATTCAGTAACCATTTCACAGGCAGATGAAGCCATTGGTTCATGATAAAACAATACAGAGTTTTCAATGGATTTAACCGCCAATCTATGGTGATCGATTACAACAGTATTTTTAGAATTCTCAAGTATCTCTTTGGATTCAACTAAATCAGGATTATGAGTATCTACAATTATCACAAGGGTATCATCATTCAGCTTGTTAAGACCATCTTCCGGCGTTATGTAATAATTACTGATATCATTATCAGATACATATTTAATAAGCGGTTTAGACAGGTTTTCATCAAAGTTGACTACAACAAAAGCTTCTTTGCCTAATTTTTTTAAAGCGGAACACATACCGGTAGCAGCTCCAATGCTGTCTAAATCGCCGTACTTATGTCCCATAATTAGTATTCGGCTATGTGAATTGGCAATTTCAAGCAATGCTTTGGCAACCATTCTTGTCTTGACTTTGGTATATTTTTCAATGCCGTTTGAAACTCCGCCGAAAAATTCATAGCCGTTTTCGGTTTTAACAGCCGCCTGATCTCCGCCTCTGCCAAGACACATTTCAAGAGCCTGTTTAGCGAAAGCTTCGCTTTCGGCAAGATTACTGCTATGATATCCTACACCGATTGAAAGTGTAACGTTTTTCTTTTCTCCTACGGAAATCTTTCTTGCTTCTTCGAGGATTTTAAAACGGTTTTCAATAATCTTTGATAAATATCTTTCTTCAAGGACAATCCAGAATTTATCACTGCTCATTTTTTTAGAGACGCCGGTAGTGCCGTCAATAAAGTTTTCAATGAGTTTTTCAATTTCAACCAGGGCATGAGCTTTTTCGCTTTCACGGAGATTTGACAAAAGGTCATCATAATTATCGATCATGATTATAATGACAGATTTATGAGACTGACGATTCTCATATTCAAGTTCAATATAATCTGTAACATCGTCAAAATAAATCATCGTCAGCATGCCTGCTGTATTATTATGTATTGCTTTTGCCCTATAAAACTTTTTATCGATACATACAAGATCTCCGTCGGAAGAGAAGCATTTATCCATATCGATTTTTACAATTTCCGATATGTTAACACCGTAAGCCTCTTCCTCGGAATAAACCTGTTTGCAAAATAGTTTGTTATACCATATTACAGTTCCGTCATAATCAATAATAATAACCGGTGCAGGGAAGTTCAGCAGAGAATCTCTTTCGGTTCTT
This sequence comes from Oscillospiraceae bacterium, assembly GCA_051882055.1. Taxonomy (GTDB): domain Bacteria; phylum Bacillota; class Clostridia; order Oscillospirales; family Ruminococcaceae; genus FB2012. Next base: position 1,359 of record JBJERB010000025.1, on the reverse strand, counting down.
GTTATCTGGGTAGAGATTTTTGCTATCATCTTTTTGGTACTGTCCCAGAAAAATACTGTTTCACCGATAAGAAGCACACCGCCTGCAATAGAAATGAATAAAAGCACGGTTCCTTTAGTTTTACTCATCGGTGTATCATAAACCATATACGACGCTATAAGTGCCGTTAATAAAATCAAGGCAGTTGTAGCTTTCATTACAATCTGTAAAATAGTGTTGTTCTTCATTGCTGCGTCCTTTCGGTTGAATGTAAGTATCGCAACTGAGCATATGTCAAATTGTGATACTTACAAAACAATTCTATTTAGCAAATATATTTTATTGTATTTCCATTATAATAGGAAGAATCATCGGACTTCTTTTTGTCTTTAAATATATATAGTCCGAAAGTTTGTCTTTCATTTTATTTTTTATTGTATTCCATTCTCTTATGTCATTATCCAGACATCCTTGAAGAGCGTCTGTAAGAATGCGTCTTGCTTCATCCATAAGCTCTTCGCTTTCTCTGACATATACAAAGCCTCTTGACACTACATCGGGACCTGAAAGGATTTCTCCTGCAATTCTGTCAATGGTGGCAACGGCAATTATAATACCGTCCTGAGCAAGATGCTTTCTGTCACGAAGAACAATAGCACCGACATCTCCTACTCCCAGTCCGTCCACAAGCACCTTTCCTGCAGGAGCCTGACCTGTGATTTTCATGTCTACTCCGTCAGTTTCAATGACATTCCCTATTTCACCGATGATAATGTTCTTTTCCTCTATGCCGACTGACATTGCAGTTGCAGCATGTTTCATCAAATGCTTATACTCTCCGTGTACAGGAATGAAAAATTTCGGCTTTGTAATAGAAAGAAGCAATTTTTGTTCTTCCTGACAGGCATGCCCCGAAACGTGAACGTCGTACATAGCCTCATAAACCACTTCAGCATTAAGCTTTAGCAGTTCATTCACAACTCGTGTCACAAACTTTTCGTTTCCCGGAATAGGAGTAGCAGAAATAATAATAAAGTCCTGAGGTGTTATAGATACGTTTCTGTGTTCGCACATTGCCATACGGGTGAGAGCCGACATAGGTTCACCCTGACTGCCTGTGGTAACTATACACATTTTTTCAGCAGGATACCTTGATACCATGTCTATATCAACAAGTATACCGTCGGGGATTTTCAAATATCCAAGTTCAATGCCTTTTCCTATGACATTAACCATGCTTCTGCCTGATACGGCAACTTTTCTGCCGCTTTTGACCGCATTATTTACAATCTGCTGTATTCTGTGTATATTTGAAGCGAATGTTGCAATGATTATTCGTTTTCCCTCAGCTTGCATAAACAGCTTTTCAAAGCTTTCTCC
>JBJERB010000024.1:3689-19948 GCA_051882055.1 Oscillospiraceae bacterium | reverse complement strand
GTTGTCAGAGCTTTGTATAAGTATTCTGTTGCTGCTAAGGATTATTTGGGTTAAACAGAATATCAGACCGTCCGTAAAACACGGACGGTCTTTTTTATGCAAAAATCTCCGAAAACAATATATACAAAAAAGTAACAATCAAAGATATGCTGAAAAATCCGTTGAATACCATTACAGCAATCACAATACCAAACATTCCTATAAAACAGAATCTTATGATCTTAACATACTTTGAATCGTTCAAAGCTAAGGATAGTATTCTCCCTCCGTCAAAATATTTCACCGGCATAAGATTAAACAATCCAAGAAACAGATTTGCAGATGCAAAATATGTAATTTCCCGATTAAACGCCAACGAAATAAAAACTGCAAAAAAATTTATTATACATCCAGCGGACAGTATCAATATATCCTGACAATCGGATACAAGTTTTGATTTATCAGGAATGATTTTTATTCCTCCGCCATAAGCTACTATACTTTCAGGCGGAACAGAGAATAAACACATCATTATAACATGACCCAATTCATGCAAAATACAACTGATAAGTATTACAAGCAATCTATAGGAAGAGCTGCCCTGAATTATACATATCAATCCCAAAACTGCAAAAAAGCTGAATGAAACGCTTAGTTTTACTTTTTTAATCTCAAATGAAATCATTTTATCACCAATTCAGAAATCACTATTTAAATAAAATCGTGATTTTTTAGTATTATATGCTTATCCAAAAAGAAAAATCACATATTCTTATGCAACAAACAAAAACTGCTGCATAACAGGATTTTTTTATCCCATTATACAGCAGTCTTTACTGATATCAAATATTAACATGTAAATTCTTAGCTGAAAGCTCAGCAATCACTATCCTCTTTTTTTATTTTAAATATCATTCTTAATAATCCTGAAATCACTTTAGGACTTTTTACTACTACAACTTTCATAAGTAAGACCTCCAAAATGTACAAACGGGCATTGCCCTTATTATCAAACGGCGATAAATTAAGTAAGAAATGAAAATACACAGTACCGTTTAATACATATTATGCATTATTGGAATTTTGGTTAATAATTTTTGACTGCACCATTAGCAGACGTCCTTCGGTAAAACTTATTTCAGCCTTTTCTGCCAATATTTTATTGGATATTCCCAGAGGAAAACAATTTGTAAGGGTAGTTTCCGCAGGGTATTTTACTCCGTTTATACAATAGTTTTTCACAACATCTGAATATGCAAAAAGTGATAATGAATATCCGTCTCTTTTGAGAACTACATATTTTCCCGGATTTAACAAAGATATCTCTTCATTTTCAGATAAGATCCTCGCATTTGCATTCATTGAACTTATATATCCCAGAGCTTGTATATTTCCGAAAGTATGATCAAATCTTCCACCCAACGCTCCATAGATATCTATATCTTTATATCCAAGCTTCAAAGCATGCTTGATCGCTAACATCAAATCGGTATCGTCCTTTTCTATCGGAAAAGTAAACACATCGTTTTTTAAGTCGGGAGCAAAGCCCAGAGAATCATAATCCCCTATTACCACATCAGGTTTTATACCCAATTTCTTGGCATACAAATAACCGCTGTCGGCACAGATAACAAATGTTTTTTTCACCGATTCTAAGTCTACAAAAGATAAGTCCTTCATTTCTCCACCGGTAAAAACAGTACATTTATTCATCACTTATGCTCCCATTCTTTTATCTGCTTCGCCTGCTCATACATATTGACATAGCTCTCATGCCGTGAGACTGCAATTTCTCCGTTCTCAACAGCATTGAGAATCGCACAGCCTTTTTCCTTGGTGTGACTGCAATTCGGAAATTTACATTTACTCAAATACGGTCGGAATTCCCGAAAACAACCGGCAAGGTCTTCTTTCAATATTATATCATATCTGTTGGTATCAAAGGAAGAAAATCCCGGAGTATCGGCAATATAACCGCCCTCACTGAGTTTATAAAGCTCAACATGGCGGGTAGTATGCTTGCCCCTGCCAAGTTTTCTGCTTATCTCATTTGTTTGAATATTCAGTTCAGGGAAAATATTATTTATCAATGAGGATTTTCCCACACCGGTATTTCCTGTGAAAGCAGAAAACTTATTCTTCAACGCTTTCTTGACTTCATCAGCACCTTGTCCTGAAACATTATCAACGCAAAAAATATCGATTCTGCTTTTTTCATATATATCAAAATACTGAGTACAATCCTGTTTATCAATTTTAGTAAAAACCACAACAGGCTTAATTTTTTTATATTCTGCAACGGCAATAAACTTATCAAGCAGAAGCAGATTCGGCGACGGCTCACAGGTTGAAGTTACAAAAACCAAAACATCAAGATTTGCAAGGGGAGGACGTATCAGCAATGATTTTCTGTCTTCGATTTTTGTTATGACAGGAGTGTCATTTTCAAACTCAATTTCCACTCGGTCTCCGCAGACGGGAGTTATTCCCTTTTTGCGGAATATTCCCCTTGCTTTACATTCAAATACACCGTCGGGAGCTTCTACAGTATAGACGCCCCCGATAGCTTTAATTATTAATCCATTCATATTATATATTACTGTTCAATGCTCTCTGCAGGTTCCTGTTCAGTTTGTTCAGGAGTTTCTGTAGTCGGCATCTGCGGAGTTATGCCCAACAGTCCTGTAGTATCAATATCTCCCTCAACGTTATAAACTCCGTTTTCATAATCTACAGAATATCTCGCATACTGAACGCTCTGTCCGGTAGTACTGTTTGTGATCTTTATGGTAAGAGTTTCTTTTGCTTTGCCTGTAACGTTAATATTTATGCTTCCGCCTGCAACGGTCTGTGCATCGGAAATCGTCTGGCTTGCTATTGAGTTTCCATCTCTGTATACTTCGACTGTATATGCTCCCCAGATACCCTCCGGCATAGGCATATTAATTGTCATATTTACAGGATCAGTTTCACCGGTTGACACAAAAATTGTAATTACAGTACCTTTGGAAATATACTCTCCGCCTTTTACAGACTGTTCAACGACCTTATTCTTATCACCCTCATGGGCAATTTCTTCAACCTTATATTCAATCTTATTTTCGGTAAGTTTAGCTATAGCCTTTTCCTTTGCCAGTCCGATAACATTAGGCACCTTCAGATCTGCTTCAAAAGGTCCTTTACTTACCATAATAAGAATTTCGGAATCAGCAGGAGCTTCTTCTCCCACACCCGGTTCGGTCCTTATTACAAGTCCCTGTGCCACATTATTATCATAAGTTTCTCGAACAACAGGTGTAAATCCTGCACTTGTAAGCTCGCTCTGAGCTATTGAAACCTTTTTATTGACCACATCGGGAATAGTAATCATCCGTTTGCCACGGCTTACCTTTAAAGTCAGAGTATATCCCTCTCGAACGATAGTACCGGGAGTTTGTCCCTGCTCAAAGATTATGCCTTCCTCGTATTGATCGTTATATTCCTGGGTTGTTTCAAATTTTAGCTTACCGTTATACTTCTGTTCAACGTCAACAATACTTTGACCAACGAAATTTTCAATTTCCACATTTCCCGTATGTGTACTTGAAGATCCCAGATTGGATATAACTATATAAGCTATAAGCACTGTAGCAATAATAACCACTGCAACAGTGACCGCCATAAGTATAGGAACCACATAAGAGCGTTTCTTGTTATCCGGATATTCTTCCTCATCATCATCCTGCACGGAATTGAAATACATAGTTCTTGAATCGCTGTCATCCTGTGCATTCTTATATCCGAATACTATATTCGGGTCAGCTTTAAATCTATCGATATCTTTTATCATTTCAGCAGCAGACTGATACCTTTTGGCAGGATCACGTTCCATTGCATGAAGCACAATTTCCTCCAAAGCTTCCGGAATTGACGGCATAACCTCACGAGGGGGCTTCGGGTCCTCCTCCATATGCTTCAAAGCGATTGCCACAGGGTTATCTCCGTCAAAAGGCTTTTTACCTGTAAGCATTTCATAAAGCATTACGCCTACTGAATAAATATCGGAGCGTTCATCTGTAACATCTCCTCTTGCCTGTTCGGGAGAAATATAATGAACAGAACCTATGGTTTTATCGGACAATGTTTTTCCGTCTACTCTTGAAAATCTTGCGATTCCGAAATCCATCACCTTAATTGTGCCGTCGGAAAACAGCATAATATTCTGTGGCTTAATATCTCTATGAACAATTCCCTTATCATGAGCATGCTGTAAAGCTCTCAGGATCTGAGTCATAAAATGCAAAGCGTCCTTCCATCTCAGCACGCCCTGCTGATCGATAAACTCTTTCAGAGTTATACCGTCAATGTACTCCATGACGATAAACTGGATCTCATCTTTAAGCCCCACATCATAAATCTTAACGATATTCGGATGGGAAAGCAGAGCAATAGCCTTGCTTTCATTACGAAAACGCCTTAGAAATTCTTCATTGCCGGAGAATTCAGGCTTCAGAATCTTCACAGCAACTATTCTGTTTTCCATGACGTCAACAGCTTTATAAACGTCCGCCATGCCTCCTACGCCTATTAGTTCGGTAATTTCATAGCGGCCGTCAAGCTTTTTTCCGATATTTAAATCCATTAATTTCAACTCCCAAAATTTATTGAATTATCACTGAAATATTAATTTGCAATTAACGCAACGGTTATGTTATCCTTTCCGCCTTGCTCATTCGCAGAATCCACCAGTTCACAAACAGCTTTCTCCAGATTTCTTCCGAACACTATATTATACATAAGCTCCTCGTCGCAGTAATTGGAAAGTCCGTCAGTACACAAAAGCAATGTATAATTATCCTGAACCTCAAATTCAAAGTAATCCACCTCAACGTCAGGTTCAACGCCCAAAGCCCTGGTTATTACATTTCTCATTTTATGATTTTTCTGTTCTTCTTTTGAAATGAGGCCTTCGTCATAAAGCATCTGAACATAAGTATGGTCGGTAGTTATCTGTTCAATTTTATTTTCCTGAAGCAGATACAGTCTGCTGTCGCCCACGCTGACAACATAGCAATGCTTACCGTCCGCCAAAGCCGCCACACAGGTTGTTCCCATACCGTTTTTATCTATATCCTCTTTACTTTTTTCGTGAACAATAGTATTTGCCGCATGAACAGCTGTAAGCATAAGATTTCGTATACTGTTAGGTTTTAAATCCGGACGGTAATTATTTGTGATACGTTTATATATATTTTCCACAGCAACTTTGCTTGCCACTTCACCGGATTTCGCACCGCCCATACCGTCGCAAACTACAGCAACAGCTATATTATCACTGATAAATCCTGCCCTTACGGAATCCTGATTTTCATCACGGGATTTTCCGATATCGGTCTTATATGCCAAGTACATGCGGTTCACCTTCCTTTTATTGCAATATCAAATCTCATATTCTCTTCTGAGCTGTCCGCAGGCTGCGTCTATATCAGCACCCAGCGTTCGTCTTACTGTTGCATTTATACCAAGTTCGTTTAAATATTTCTGAAATCTGTATGCAGATTTTCTATCCGATTTAAAATCCCGTTCTTTGATTTTATTCACAGGAATTATATTTACATGACATATAAAATTCTTGAGCAGCTGTGCCAGTTTTTTAGCGTCGTCATATGAATCGTTATGACCGTCGATCAAAGCGTATTCAAAAGAAATACGTCTGCCTGTAGTATTGAAATAGTAATGGCAGGCTTCCAAAAGCTCATTTATATCATACCTGTCATTTACAGGCATTATTTCACTTCTTGTATTATTATCCGCCGCATGGAGTGATATTGACAAGGTCAATCCAAGCCGCAGTTTTGCAAGCTCGTAAATTTTGGGAACGAGTCCGCAGGTAGACAATGAAACGTGTCTTAAAGAAATATTCGCTCCTTCGGGACATGAGATCAATTTCAAAAATGCCAGTACATTATCATAATTATCAAGAGGTTCTCCTATGCCCATAAGAACCACGCCGGAAATATGCCGTCCGCTGTTTTTTTCTGCTTCATATACCTGAAGCAGAATTTCTGAGGCAGTAAGATTTCTCTTAAACCCCGCAATAGTTGATGCACAAAAGCGACATCCCATCTTACAGCCTACCTGAGTTGACACACAAATAGTATTTCCATAGTTATATTCCATTAAAACCGACTCGATATGATTTCCGTCGTCAAGTTCATATAGATATTTTACAGTATTATCACTATTCGATTCAAGTCTTTTACAAACAAATAGTGATTTTATACAAAATTTTTGTTGCAATTTATCCCTTAATTGTGCAGAGAGATTGGTCATTTCAGAAAAGTCAGATACCTTTTTTACATGAAGCCACTGAAAAATCTGTTTGGCACGGAAAGGCTTTTCTCCCATCTGCTCTATAAGATTTAAAAGCTCGTCCGAAGTCAAAGAAAGAATATCAATTTTTCCGTCGTTGCACACATTAATCAAAGGCTCACCCCTCTTTGACAAACTTAGCTATAAAAAATCCGTCTGAATTAAATCTATCGGGAGTTATGGAAATTCTCGTTTCATTATCTTTACAAGGAAAATCATAGCCCAGGGGACAAGGGCTGAAATCTTTATGATTTTCAAGGAATCTGTCCACCACGTCATCGTTTTCCTCTCTTGAAAGAGTACAAGTGGAATAAACAAGAATTCCTCCCTTTTTAACATATCCTGAAGAAGTTTCAAGTATATCATACTGTATTTCAGGAAGCTTTTTGAAATCTTCGGGATCTTTATATTTGATTTCAGGCTTACGTCTTATGACTCCCAATCCCGAACACGGCACATCGCAAAGCACTCTGTCCGCCTTAGGAATATTCTCATTAAACACCTTGCCGTTATTTACCTCAGCTGAAACAATGGTCAATCCCAGTCTTTTGGCTCCTTCACGTATCAGCTTGACACGGTTTTCATGCAAATCAAAAGCAAATACTTTTCCTTGATTATTCATACGCTCAGCCATTGTAAAGGTTTTTCCTCCGGGAGCCGCACAAATATCCAAAACCATCTCTCCCGGCTTGGGATTAACTGCAAGACAGCAAAGCTGACTTGCCAGATCCTGAACATGAACAAAGCCATTTTTATATGCCTTTGTATGCTCCACTGAGCCGTTACCATATATATTTACCGAATCTTTTAAAACCGAATTCTTTTCACATTTAAAGCCGTCCTGTTCAAGCAAAGCAACAGCTTCATCAATACCACACCGAACAGTATTTATCTTTAAAGTAGTTGGAGGCTGTCCGAATGAAGTTTCAAGCATTGCTTTTAAAACAGTTCTTCCATATTCCTTATCCCATTTTTCAACAAGCCACAAAGGGCAGGAATAGTTTACAGACAAGGCTTCCGATTTATTTTTACCTTCCGGTAGCTTTTTTTCGTCTCTTATAAAAGCTCTGAGCAAACCGTTGACAAAACCGCTTACTGCAGGATTTTTATTCTTCTTTGCCAGTTTGACGCTTTCGTCAACAGCCGCCGAATCAGGCACCGAATCCATGAAACAAAGCTGATATATTCCCATTCTCAGGATATTTTTCACATTATCATTAAGCCTGTCAGCCGGTCTGTCGGAATATGCTTTTATCACAGCGTCCAGTGTGATTCTGCGTTCAAGTACGCCGTAAAACAAAGCCGATGCAAATTTTTTATCCTGTATGCTTAACTCGGTTTTTTTAAGAACATCATCCAGCAATATATTTGAATATGATGAATTTTTATCAAGCTTTGTCAACAGCTTCAGCACAACTTCCCGTGCATTACTCATTATTTTCCTCCAGAATTTTCAGGTGATTTTTAATAAAGATTCTTTATTTACCGAGAATTAATCCCTCCTGCACCGGTTTTCCTCTAAGGTAATCCGATGTTTTCATTCTCTTTGAACCCTCAGCCTGAATTTCGGTAAACCTTATTACTCCGTCAGAACAAGCAACGGAAAAATCTTTTTCATTCACAATTTCTCCCACATTCTTGCCTGTGGGTTTATCCGATACAATTTCCGATTTATATATTTTCAGCCTTTTCCCGTTTAATAAGGTAACGGCACACGGCCAATCAGAAAGCCCGCAGATCTGTCTGTGTATTTTTCTGACCGGGTTACTGAAATCTATTGGACACATATCCTTGGAAAGCATTGGTGCATATGTTGCCATGCTCTCGTCCTGCTTTTCGGGAGTGATACTGCCCTGCTCCAGTGCGTCGAGGGTTTCCATCAAAAGCTCCCCACCCATATAAGCCAGTCTGTCGAACAGCTCTGCAGCGGTTTCATTCTCTCCGATAGGGGTCGATTTCTTCATCAGGATATCTCCGGTATCAAGGCCCTCTCCCATAAGCATAGTAGTTATACCGGTTTCTTTTTCATCATTAAGCACAGCCCACTGAATAGGTCCTGCTCCACGATATTTGGGAAGCAAAGAACCATGAACATTAACACAGCCGTATTTGGGAATATCAAGCACCGATTTTGGAAGTATCTTTCCGTAAGCCGCAACAACAATACAATCAGGTTTTAATTCCGCAATGGTTTTTACATATTCTTCGCCACCGTTTTTTAGGCTTTTAGGCTGATATACGGGAGTATTATGCTCAAGTGCCAAAACCTTTACAGGCGGAGGAGTTATTTTATAACCCCTGCCTTTCGGCTTGTCAGGCTGAGTAAAAACAGCCTGAATATTATGTTTTTCAGATTTATACAGCAATTCCAAAGTTGGAACGGCAAAATCAGGAGTCCCCATAAAAATTATATTCATCAAGTGTCCTCACTTATACCTTATTCATCGACTTCAACAAATTCTTCTACAATATCCACAAAAAGCTGACCTTCAAGATGTTCAGTCTCATGACAAACAGCCTGTGCAAAAAGATCCGTTACCTTTTTTTCATACCAATTACCGTTTCGATCCTGTGCCTTAAACTTAACCCACACGGGTCTGACAGTATATCCCCATTCACCGGGACATGACAAACAGCCTTCAAGGACTCTATGGGTTTCCTCTGATTTTTCAAGTATAATAGGATTTATAAGTTCAAAAAGTCCCTCACCTGCGTCTATAATCACAGCTCTTCGGAGTATTCCCACCTGCGGTGCGGCAAGACCCACTCCGTTAGCCTTTTCAAGGGTTTCAGCCATATCATCAAGCAAAGTCCACAGTTTACGGTCGAAGCTGTCAACCGGTTTGCAGACCTTTCTCAATATATCTTCGCCCTTAACAACTATATTTCTTACTGCCATTTCTATCTTTCCTTTCTAAAGCCCCAGATCGCCGTTTATGTCCACAGTGATCTTAACCAAAGCAAATTCACGCTTTTTATAAAACTGCCTGAGCAGCTCTTTTATCATTATTCTGAAAGCACCTGTGTTTTTACATTTCAGAATAAGTCGGTATCTGTATTTTCTATTTATCATTTCCAGCGTACAGGGAGCGGGTCCCAATGCTCTAAGAGGAAATTTTACGTTATTGCTTTTTATATATTCCTTCAATGCCTCGACGAACCAATCCGAAGCCGCTATTGCCCTGCTTTCAAGCTCGGCGGAAAATCCAATTACACATATATCGCAATAAGGAGGATATGTCAATGCGTGACGCAAAGCAATTTCCTGATTATAAAACTCTTTATAATCCTGCTTTGCGGCAAGATTTATAACATAATGATCGGGTACAAAAGTCTGAATATACGCAAATCCGGGCTTATTGCCCCGCCCGCTTCTGCCTGCGACCTGAGTTATAAGTGAAAAAGTTCGCTCATAGCTTCTGAAATCTCCGGCAAACAGTGCTTTATCAAGTGACAGAACACCTACCAATGTGACATTGGGAAAATTAAGTCCTTTTGCTATCATCTGTGTTCCCAGCATTATATCATATTCGCCACGCTCAAATGCCTTGAAATTCTCCTCATATGAAAATTTGGAATACACCGTATCGGCGTCCATTCTCAGCAATCTTGCGTCCGGAAAAAGTCTTTCAAGCTCAGATTCTACCCTTTGAGTTCCGACTCCGCTCGTAAGAAGATGGTCAGAACCGCATTCAGGACATTTGCCTGTGTTATCCATGGTAAATCCGCAATAATGGCACATAAGCTTATCATTTTTTCTATGATAAGTCAACGGAATATTGCAGTTTTTACATACAACAGGCTGTTTACATTCAAGACAGGAAACATATGTATTGAATCCCCGTCTGTTAAGCAAAAGGATAGTCTGTTCTTTCTTTTTTAAATTCTCCGAAATCTTGTCAGCAAGCTTTCTGCTGAAAAGACCGTTGTTTCCTTCCTCCGCTTCCTTTTGCATATCAATAATTTCAACATGTGGAAGCTCTGAATCCGAATACCGTTCTTTCAGCTCAAACAAATGATATCTGCCGTTTTGGGCAAAGTAGTAGCTTTCCAGCGACGGCGTCGCAGACGCCATAAGCAGAACACAGTTATTATATCCGCATCGCTGAACTGCCACATCCCTTGCGTGATATCTGGGTGATGTTTCTGATTTATATGTGTGCTCGCCCTCTTCGTCCATAATTATTATACCGATATTTGAAAGAGGAGCGAAAACCGCACTTCTTGTACCTATAACTATTCTTGCATCACCGTTTTTGATTCTTTTGAATTCGTCCATTCTCTGACCCAAGGACAGAGAAGAATGAAGCACGGCAATTCTTTCTCCGAAAACTGCTTTGAACTTGCTCAGCATCTGAGGCGTAAGAGAGATTTCGGGAACAAGAAGCAGTGCGGTTTTACCCATTTTCAGCACTCTGTCTATAAGATGATAAAAAACTGCGGTTTTTCCGCTTCCCGTAACTCCGTGAAGCAACGCCCCCGCAGGCTTTTCTTCTTTAACAAGCTCCATTATTCCCAAAAAAGCATTATTCTGCTCTTCATTCAAAACAATATCGTCTATATTAATTTTTTCATTAACTTCGCCGATAGCATTACGCATCACTTCCTGACGAAACAGTGTAACCACGTTTTTTGCCGCCAGCCTGTTTATAATCGCCGAAGTACAATTAGTCATATAGCATACTTCTTTTACTGAAGCACAGCCGCTTTCCTCAAGAAGTTTTACCACAAGGTTTTGTTTCACGGTAAAATTAGTTTTTATTCCGTCGTTAAGATAATCATCAGAAAGACTTACCATTTTAACCGTTTCATCACCGGTTTTTCTTTTAAGACTGCTTGTTTCTTCAAGCACTCCCTTGTCAACAAGACTTTCTGTAAGCTTTTTCATTTTGGAATTGGAAGAGCTGTCCAAAAATCTGTCAATTTCCCTCTGATTAGAAACCGACTTGAGAAATTCAACCACAGAAAGCTCATCTTCCGTCAGCTCGTCTTCATTAATACTCTTATTTGCCAAAGCATAATGCTTTGAATAATTATAGCTGAATCCGGTGGGTACAACGGTTTTATATGCGTCAAAATAGGTACAGAAAGTATTCTCTTTAAGCCACATTATGATTTTCATCATTTCATCTGTAACAAGAGATTCTTTATCTATAACGCTTATAATAGGTTTTATCCTGTCATCAAATTCCGTTTCCTCATAAACCCTTGTGATAAATCCAATAGTTCTTCTGTTTCCCTTGCCAAACGGGACAAGCACCCTCGTGCCCTGAGAAACAGAATTTTTTATTTTGTCGGGAATCATGTAACTGTATTCACAATCAAAGCTATAAGCAGCCCTGCTGATTGCAACCTTTGCAATCAAAAAAACACCACGCATTACACAATCCCTCCGAAAATTAAAACGATCAGCTTCTTAGGCATGGATCCTCAATTATCTTATATTCACCGCTGGCGAACTGATCAACAGCCGTTTTAACAGGCTTTATGTCAAGGATCTGCTTTTCTTCATAAGCTTCTTCGGTAATTTCTCTTGCTCTTTTTGCCACAGCTATTACCAATGAATAATAGCTCTCGTTGTTTCTCAAAATCTGTACTGCTGCAGGTCTAAGCATTTTTAAGCACCTCATCTATCATATTTTTAACTTTTTCATTACATGGTTTATATTTATCAGCATCAGAATTTTCATTCGTAGCTGATTCGAAAACATTCTTAAAATCATTTACGGCGGTCTCAAGCTCGTCGTTCATAATAACATAATCATATTCATATGATTTTTCTATTTCACCTACGGCTTCGCTTACACGGGCTTCAATAACCTCTTCCGTTTCGGTCCCACGCTTAAAAAGACGTCTTCTCAGCTCTTTCACCGACGGAGGAAGAACAAACATTAAAACCGCTTCAGGCATTGCTTTTTTCACCTGAAAGGCTCCCTTTGTTTCTATTTCCAGAATAACGTCAATTCCTTTTTCAAGGTTTTCTTTTACAGGAGCCGCCGGTGTGCCGTAACAATTATTTGCATACTGGGCGTATTCCAGAAAGCCGTTATTCTTTTTCATTTCTTCAAATTTATCATTATCTATAAAATAATAATTAATTCCATCCACTTCATTTTCTCTTGGCTTTCTGGTAGTGCATGAAACCGAATAATAAACTTCCTTTTCCTTGAATACTTCTTCAAGTATCGTTCCTTTCCCACAGCCGGAGGGAGCGGATACAACAAAAAGCTTTGCTTTGTGTTTATTCATCGTATTCAGCCTCCTCGCTGTTCACAAGACGGCCTCCCACCGTTTCCGGTGACACGGCAGAAAGCACCACATGGTCGCTGTCCATTATAATTACAGCACGTGTTCTTCTTCCGTATGTAGCGTCAATAATTGTGCCTCTGTCCTTAGCTTCCTGAATTATTCTCTTTATGGGAGCCGAATCGGGAGAAACAATAGCTACAATTCTTGAAGATGAAACCATATTTCCGAATCCAATGTTCAAAAGCTGCATTTAAATTCTCCCCTCAGGTTTATTCAATATTCTGTATCTGCTCTCTGATTTTTTCAATCTCAGATTTCATATCAACAACAAGCTTTGTAACAAACAAATCCTGTGCTTTTGAACCTGTAGTATTAACCTCCCTGTTCATTTCCTGAACAAGAAAATCAAGCTTTCTTCCCACAGGCTCTACGCTGTTGATCAAATCCCTGAACTGGGAAATATGGCTTCTGAGCCTTACCGTTTCTTCATCTACGGCTATTTTATCCGCAAATATGGCAACCTCAGTCACTACTCTTTGCTCGTCTACGTCCCGATCTCCCAGAGTTTCTTTTATTTTGTCGTAAAGCCTTTGTTTGTACCCTTCAAGCACGCCGGGAGTACGGCTTTCAATTTCGCCGACAGCTTTTTCAAGATAATCAAGACGTGAGTTTATATCGGCGTACATCTTTTCGCCTTCGGTGATACGCATCTGAACAAATTTTTCAAGTGCGGACTGTGCTACCGCCTTAACCTCGTTCCAGACCTCTTCCTCATCCTCAGTTTCCTTTACTACGGTAAAAATATCAGGCAGTTTCATAATACGGGACAACGTCAGATCGTCTTCCAACGAAAGCTCATCCGCACTGCCTCTCAAAGCATTCAGATAACCTTTAGCCAGTTCTTTATTTATTTCAATCTTGGCATTAACGCCCTCCTGGTTATAAATAAGGACAGTAACTTCAACTTTGCCTCGTGAAATACCGGTTTTAAGCAACTCTTTCAGCTTTTCGTCCAGATATCCGTATGCCTTGGGAGTTCTCGATGAAAACTCAAAATACCTGTGATTTACCGAACGTATTTCAACTAAAATTTCACGGCTCTCGTTTACTGCTCTTTCTCTTCCGAAGCCCGTCATACTTTTTATCATTTTAACAAATCCTTTATGATTTTTTTATTCAGAACTATATTTTCTTTAAATATAATAAGGAGCTTGCCCCCCTCACTTCAGATATGAGTGGACATCTTGCTTAAATTATATTATAACATTTTTATCCCTAAATATCAAGGTTTGTACACAGCTATTTAACTGCTTATTAACCGTATATTCAAATTGAAGTGAATATATCTGTAAGGCTGCTGCCGATATAAACATGAGGATACTTTTGAAAGTCCTCCTTGCTTGCTGTACCGGTAGTCACTCCTGCAAAATCAACACCGGCATTCTGTGCTGTCTGAGCATCTATATGACTGTCCCCCACATACAAAACTTCGTGTTTTTCTGCATTAAGCCTTTTCATCATAAGATTTAACCCTTCGGGGTCAGGCTTGGGGTTATTAACCTCTCCACCGCCGATTATTTCATCTACCGGCATTGAGCTTGTTTCCGCCTCAAAGCTGTTTACTATTCTGTATTTTAGCTTAGTGGATACAATTCCGACTTTTATGCCCGATTGTTTCAACACCTGCAAAATAGCAATGGTATCGTCAAAAAACACCGTGTTTTTTACCATATGCTCATCGGCGAATTTCACATATACCTTTTTCATTTCTTCCCTTTCGGGATTATTTTTAATTCCCGTAAGCATATCGAAAGCGTCAAGCAATGTGAAACCTATGGTATTAAAAATCGTTTTATCATCGGGAATAGGATAACCGAATTTATCAAGAGTAAGCTTAAAGCATTTAAGGATACCTTTTGAGGAATCCGCTAATGTCAGATCAAAATCAAAAATACAAGCTTTATACTTCATATAAGACCCCGTTATTCAACCGTAACTGATTTTGCCAGATTTCTCGGCTTATCAACATCGTTTCCTCTCAAAACAGAGGTATAATAAGCTATGAGCTGAAGCGGAACAACAGTTACAAGAGGCATAAGCAAATCGTCAACAGTGGGAACTCCGATTTTATAATCGGCAACGTCGTCATCAACATTAATATAATTATGAGTAATGAAAATGACTTTTCCACCCCTTGCTTTTACTTCCTTGGCATTGCTGACGGTTTTGTCAAACAGATTTCTTTGGGTTGCAACGGCTATGACCGGCATGTTGTCGGTAACAAGTGAAATTGTGCCGTGCTTTAACTCACCTGCCGCATAAGATTCGGAGTGAATATATGATATTTCTTTCAGCTTCAAAGACCCTTCCATAGACATGGCATAATCAAGTCCTCGTCCGATATAAAGAAGATTTTCCGCATTAATAAGAGTTGAAGCTACATATTTACAAATCTGATCCTGTTTAAGAGCCACATCCAGCATTGAAGGAACATTCTGAAGCTCTCCGGTCAGTCTCATACATTCTTCTTTTGAAATTGCTCCCTTAGCAAAAGCAAGCTCAAAAGCCAGAAGATAAAACATTGCGATCTGGACACTGTATGCTTTTGTCGAAGCAACTGAAATTTCAGGTCCCGCATGAGTATAAAGAACCATGTCCGCTTCTCTCGCAATGGAAGAGCCAACCACGTTTACAATGGCAAGGGTGTCCGCTCCCATTCTTTTTGAAAGCTTCAATGCTTCCAGAGTATCTGCCGTTTCTCCCGATTGGGAAACTACGATCACTAAATCCTTATGGGTAATAATGGGATTTCTGTATCTGAATTCCGATGCCACATCAACGCTCACGGGTATACGTCCGATCTGCTCAATGACATATTTCCCTACAAGTCCCGCATGCATAGCAGTTCCGCAGGCAACAACAAAAATATTCTGATATGACGCCAGCTTTTCTTCCGTCAAACCACATTCCTCAAGATTAGGCATACCGTCTTTGATTCTCGGTGAAACAGTAGCGGTAATTGCGGCAGGCTGCTCATTTATCTCTTTTAACATGAAATGTTCATAACCGCCTTTTTCAGCAGCTTCCATATCCCAATCCGCAACCATAAGTTCTTTTTCCACAGGAAGTCCGTGTTTGTCAAAAATGCTTGCTTTTCCGTCTTTTAATACAACTATTTCATTCTGCTCCAGAAGATAATATTTATTTGTAAATTTCAAAAATGCAGGAATATCCGACGCAATAAATGCTTCGTCTTCTCCAACCCCCACAATAAGAGGGGAATCTTTTCTTACGGCATAAACCGTATCGGGAAAATCCCTGAAAAGAATACCGAGAGCATAAGAGCCTTCAATTTCCCTCAGTACGTTCTGGATCGTTTCCATGGGATTTCCGTTATAGTAGTAATCCAAAAGCTTAGCAACAGTTTCTGTATCTGTCTGGCTTTCAAAAACATAGCCCTTCTGTTCCAAAAAACTTTTAATTTTTTTATAGTTTTCAATAATTCCGTTGTGAACAATAGAAATATTCGCATTACCGTGAGGATGGGAATTAATATCCGACGGTTCTCCGTGAGTTGCCCATCTTGTATGACCTATTCCACAGCTTCCGTTGATCCAGCCGTCATGATGAATTTTTTCTTCAAGCTGTGCGATTCTTCCCTTTGTTTTTTCCACCTTGAT
>JBJERB010000024.1:0-3589 GCA_051882055.1 Oscillospiraceae bacterium | reverse complement strand
AACAAATATATTAATATATAATAACACACTTTACCTGTAAAATCAAGGCTCGGATTCTTAATTTTTATACCTGCTCCTACAATGGGATTTCCACCCCGTCGCACAGCTTAAATGAATAGATATAACAGCTCTTCACAGGAGCGTCCAGAAGCATATCAAGTGCCGCCTTGTAAAGCTCAAGCTGCGTCTGATATTCCATAAGCTCCGCACGGGATTTAAAATTGTCAGTTTTGTAATCCACCAGAATATAGCTGTCACCTTCCTTGAAAATACAGTCGGCTATACCCTGAAGCATACCGTCGGAGGATTTGAGATAATCATATTTTTCACTTAGATTCAAATCCGAAAAAGCAACAAGAAAGCGTTTTTCTCTTATAATTTCCTCGCTTACAGCCATACGCTTATATAAATCACTGTCAAAAAAATGCTTAACAGCCTCAACATATACTCCTTCTTTCTCCTTTTTAGAGAAAAATCCCTGTTCATGAAGTCTTTCAAGCTCCGCTTTTACATCCCTGGACGCATTATCATAATCAGCAAGCTCCATAAACAAGTGAGTATATGTTCCTTTTTCGGTATTTGACAGCTTTCCGATTTCATCTGCAAGTCTGGGAAGCTGAGGGTAGAATTCAGGATTTTTATCTCCGTACTCTCTTTCTTTTTCATCTCTGACAATTTCGGTAACCGTCATCTTGGCAGGCTTGTATATTTCCTCTGAATCGTATTTGTAATTATATTTTTCAATCAGCTCATTTACCTTTTCAGTTGACGGACGGTGATTGAAAAATTCGGATTTCCCGTTGTTTTTCACCATGATGTTTTCACACAGCGTGATATTAAGTTTTGAATCCAAAGACATCTCCGGCAATTCTCTGTCAATTCCAGTTTCTACAAGCAATTTTTCATTTCCCTTTGCACACAAAAGCACCATATAGATCCATTGAGCATAGGATCTGCATTCGCTGACCATATTTGAGTTTATTCCGCCTGCAAGAAAAATATCCCCCGCAAGTTTATCGATCATTTTGTAATCGTCATAAAAGCCGTGCTTCAAATTCAAAACAATGAATAATTTTTCCTTTGCACGGGTCATTGCCACATACAAAAGTCTGAGTTCTTCGCTGAGGTTTTCATTGTGAGATTTCTTTTTCATAGCGGCGTATGTTATGGGTTCAGTTATTGAAAGTTCCTCATGATTTGAAATTTTCATTGAAACTCCCAATTTTTCGTTAAGAAGAACTCTTTTTGACTCGTCTCTCAGATTAAACTGTTTTGACAATCCGCATAGAAATACAAAAGGATATTCAAGTCCTTTGGATTTGTGTATGGTTTTAACCGCAACGGAATCTGTCCCCTCGGTTACAGTGACCGCCTGTTTGAAATCTCCCCCATGTTCGGAAGCCGATTCAAGATATCTTATAAATCCGGAGACTCCGCCATCTGAATTGTTTTCATATGAAGTCGCCAGTTCAAGCAACAGTCTTAAATTCGCCCTTTTCTGCTTGCTGTTTTCAAAAGCGGAAGCAACGGCAAAGAAATCTGTTTCATCATATATTTTTCTGATAAGATGCTCTAGAGACATTCCCGAAGAGTAAAATCTCAACCTTTTTATGCATCTGACTGCTTTTACACACTTTTCCTGAAGCGTAAGATTTTCAATCTCAATCTTCTCCTGACTGTCGTCCTTTTCATCGCCTATTGAATTAATCACCTGATAAATACGCTTGATATATTTCCCCGATTTATTACGACAAAGCATTCTCAGCTGTGAAACTTCGTCTGCGGTAAATCCGAAAACAGATGACATCATCACCGACACAAGTGCCATATCCTGCATGGGATTATCAATTACTTTTAAGAAATTCACCATTACGGCAATTTCACGTGAGCGTAAATATCCGTTTGTTTCTTCTGAAAAGGCTTTAAGTCCCACCGATGCAAGAGCCTTTGCCATTTTTCCATTGTGGTCCTTTCCTCTGGAAAGCACACAGAAATCCGAACTTCTGCAAGGGCGATACTCGCCACTTTCAATTTCAAATACCGGAAATCCTTCGTTAATCATCTCTCGGATTTTACAAGCAATAACATAATGCTCTTTTTCAAATCCCAAATATTCGGGTATCTCCCCATCGGCGTTTTCCTCGTCATCTTTTACAAGCATAATCTCCGCTACATAATCACTATCCGGATATTCTGAACCGAGCCTCAGCTTTTCATCATCTGAATACTCGATTTCTCCAACCTGTCTGCTCATTAAAAGAGAAAAAGTATAATTTACGAAATCAAGCACGTTTTTTCTGCTTCGGAAATTCTTTTTTAATTTAACAGACTTGATTTCGTCAAATGAATCGTCCTCGGCAATTTTCTTTGCATTAATAAATAAAAGCGGGTTTGACTGCCTGAAACGATAAATTGATTGCTTTACATCGCCTACCACAAAAACATTTTTACCCATAACATTTAAGTCATCAGTGTCTGATATAGCCTTGAAAATAAGCTCCTGAAGATTATTAACGTCCTGAAATTCATCAATAAGAATGACCTGATATTCCTTGTTGTCAACCATTTCTTTAGCAAGGGATGTGCGTATTATTCCGTCGGGAGTACACTCTGTAAGCAAATTGACCGTCATAATCTCCACATCGGAAAAATCCAGAGCATTTTTCTGAACTTTCATTTCCCATGCAAAGTCCTGCACCTTTTTAAAGATATGCCATAGATGTTCAAAAATATCTGCCGAGAGTCTAACACCGCCGGTAATATCTATACCGATTTTTCCTATATCTTTTACAATGCCCGAAGTCAGTTCCTTATACTTTTTTCTTAATTTGCGAAGTGAATCAATGTAACCGTTCTGAATTGGTTGATCCTCATCGTCAGCCGCTTTAAGAGATATTTTGCTTTTGCCGAAATCCAAAGCAGAAAATGCACTGTAAATTTCCTCCCAGTTCCTGCTTTCAAGGACTTTGCGAAGACTCATAATAATGATTTTGTCAGCTTCAAACATATCTCTATGCCTGTCATCGCATTTCTTTAGCTTTCCGAGTATATATTCAGCATATTCAACATTTTTAAGAGCCTTGTCTATAATGTCGATATAACTGTCCGTAACTATTTTTATGTATTCATCTGCCCCGCTGTCAGATCTCAGAGACGAAACAACGTTATTGCACCAATTATCCGGAAACGGCAAAGAACGTAAGAAGAAATAAATATCTTTTATTATTCCTTTCAATGCATCTTCGTTATTCTCAGTTAATGCATCAATCAAAAAGTTCATTATCTGAGAACTGTTTTCATAAAAATACTCAAATGCCTCATCAATTGCATCATTAACTATTATATCAGAATCAACTTCATCAAGAATTTTAATTCCGCTTTGAAGGTCAAATTCATGAATATTAGTTTTTACAATATCAAGACAAAAAGCATTAATAGTATTTATTTTTGCCAAAGCCAGATTATCCTGCTGTTGTTGAATCCACAAGCTATCCGGATTCTCTTCAAGCTTTTTCTCCAAAGCGGCAGCCAGCTTTGTTTTCATCTGATTGGTTGCATCCTTTGTAAAAGTAACAGCCAAAAGGCTGTC
>JBJERB010000023.1:0-3510 GCA_051882055.1 Oscillospiraceae bacterium | reverse complement strand
TCCGAAACAGGATTTGCTGTATAATCGGTAATCCCTTTTCCTATATGCGGATGAGATTTTGAATAAACAAAGTCGGTTGAGAACAGAATAATAAGTATGATACAAGCTGTGATTCTCACCTTTACAGGAACTTTTTTCAGCATATCGTCAAAAAACGGAGCAAGAATATAGATTCCCGCACAGCCTGCAAATCCGAATGCAAGTGCTCCCTCAAGACAGATCCTGCCGTTTATATTGCAGAAGTATCCTGAGTAATCCCAGTATTTTATGTGTTTGAACTCTTCCAAAAACCAGCTTGTGGCATATTCCACTGTTGAACATATAATCACAACGCAGAAAAATGTCAACACCTGATTGTCAACAATCTTTTTCAGAAGTATTATTCCCAGCGTGCCTCCTACTCCGTAAATAGGAAGCCATGGACCTAACAAAGTACCTCTGTTCACAAAAACTCCGTCTTCAATAAGATGTATTCCCACTTCCCATACCCAGCCGATCAGTGAAAAAATAAAGAATAAAGATATGTATGTAAGAAAGCTGTAGCTCCTGTGATAATTCCTGTGAACTATTTTTTTGTGATTGACCTTGCTTATGTGTGCGTGACGGTTATCAAGCCCCGGATATTGTTCAAGACTTCGCAAATCGTCAAGAGTCATATTCAGTTCCATAATGTTTCCCTTTCATATAAAAAATTCCCCGATTTTATTTTTTATTGCAATAATAAGAATAATGTTGTATAATAAAAGTAACAAATTTCGGAGGTTACTAATGCTTTTCCTTTTTCTGCTGCCTTTTTATCTTGCCGTGGGATTTTATCTGCTTATACGGGTCTTCCATTGGACATCCTCCTTTGCAAAACCCCTTAATGCTAAAAGATTTAAAATCCCCTTCGGAATCGTATTTAATATATGCTTTATTTCACCCATATTTGCTTCTCTTCTGCCAAAGAACTCTTTTACAATATGGGTAAGACGCCTTTCAACCTATTGGCTGGGCGTAATGCTTTATATGATTATGGCTGTAGCTGTGATCGATATTATAAGATTTATCATAAAGCACACTAAATTAAAAAACAGCTTTTTGTTTACTTCACGTTTCCTCGTAATAATGGGAATCGTTACTGCCGTTTTCCTGTCATGCATATGCAGCTATGGTAACTATAATGCACGAAATATAAAGCTGAACACTTATAATGTAAATATAAATAAATCCTGCGGTAGTACAAAGGATTTGAAAATTGCCCTTGTGGCAGACCTGCATTTGGGATATTCCATAGGTGTAAAACAAGTCACACATATGGTGACAAAAATCAACGCCATGGATCCCGATATAGTCTTGATTGCAGGAGATATTTTCGACAATAGCTTTGAAGGTCTGGACGATCCTGAGGGGATCTGCCGTCAGCTTAAATCTATAAAGAGCAAATACGGAGTGTTTGCCACCTACGGAAACCATGATATTGATGAACAGGTTCTAATGGGATTCACCTTTCACTCGGATGAAATCAGAACCAGCAGTAAGCAAATGGACGATTTTCTGCGTGAATCAGGAATAACACTCCTGCGTGACCAATCAGTATTGGTTAATAATGAATTTTATATTGTGGGAAGGCGAGATTATGCAAGGCCGTCTACAAAAGACGGTTCAAGACTTACTCCCGCTCAGCTCACAGAGAATTTGGATTTGTCAAAGCCTGTTATTTTTGTGGATCATGAACCGTCGGAGCTTCAGGAAACCGCCGACGCAGGTGCAGATCTGGATCTTTCAGGACATACCCATGACGGACAGCTTTTCCCAAGCACAGTCGCTGTTCGGCTTGCATGGGAAAACCCCTGTGGCATGATAAAGAAAGACTCTATGTATTCCATTGTAACTTCAGGTGTGGGAGTGTTCGGCCCTTATATGAGAATAGGCACAGACAGCGAAATATGTGAAATAAACGTTCACTTCCAATAATAATGTAGTCAATAACAGGGCATTTTTCGCCCTGTTTTTTGTTTGTCATACAATAATTAATCCGCAGCTAAACCGTCTTCTCCGCTTGCGGTCGTATTTTTTATTTCTTCTTCCAACAAATCCAGATCAAGATATTTATCGTTAAGTTCTTCACTGTAATTGTAATTATTCTCGATTGCCTTTTTCCTTAAAACCATATACAGTTCGGTTTTTGTAGCTGTTTTATAAGGATTAAGAAAGAATGCAAGCAAAACTGCTACGCTTATTTGAACAATCAAAACTCCTACATAAGAAAATCCCGTAATTATCAGAGCCACCACCGAAGCCACAACTCCAACCGCCAAAACCCATGGAATGAATGAGCAATCCACAACAAAGCTTCTCCACTTGTTGCCTTTCATCATCTGTTTTGATAATTTAAAAGCCTTTTTGCGATCAATTTTAGGGTTTTCAGCCAGTATGTAAGGAATCATTTCATATTCGTATGTTTTGATAAATCCCCCTACTATGGTAATTGACCAGAAAAACTTATATAAATCCATTACAAGCATTGTCCAAACAGGGCGAAAACAGCGTTCACGGAACAAAAAACCGATTCTGCCTATTCGGGTTTTATGATAGGTTCGGTTTTCCAAAAAGAATCTTCTTTCTCCCACAATAAGCGGACCTGCAATAAATATTGCTACAAACAGGCTTAATAACGCACTGATGAGGGAGATAAATATTCTCCAAGTAACCTCCTGACTGAATAGTCTTATAACATAGTTTATAATTCCTATTTTTGAAGAATCCTCTTTTGTTGCCAAATCAAAAAAGTAAGCTATTTCTTCTTGGGTAATGTTTTCGTCCGTTTCCAGATCAACATCGTCCGAAACAAAGGTTTCGATCGTTCGCATAATTGTATGCCAGTTTGAAATTTCCCCTGTTGTTCCAAATAGAGTAACTTCTTTATAATTTAAAGCCGCCGCACCCTTTTCAATATAAATATCAACCCATGCTCTTAATGAATCTTTGTCTGAAATATCATATTTATCAGCGACTTTATCTATAATATCCGAAAGCTTTGAATCCTTAATATTCCTCAGCTTGTTTTCCCCGCCGCTCAGTCTTTCAATTTCCTTGACAATTTCTATTTTCTGATCCGTGTCATATTTAAGGTCCGCAACATTCTGAGTATCATATTTAAGAATAAACTGAACGGTAGACTGATACTCGCCCGCTGCAAAAATCATTATAAAGCAGACTGCTATGCACGCAATATAGTTTAGTTTAAGAGCGTGTCTTGCATTGCTTTTCAATTCTTTACGATTCCACATATTAAGTCCCCATATTTATTCATATCAATTTCACTTAAAAACAGAAAAAGCACATCAAAAAATTGATGTGTAAATAATAACATTGAATTCAGCAAATCATTTGTATTGTATATTTTATTATTTTACATATTCCGACCAAAAACTACACACATATTATATCAAATAACCCTTGTACTGTCAACATAAAACCCGATTCCAATTCTTATCTTTTTCTTAAGGCAGCACCGCAGGGTTTTGT
>JBJERB010000022.1:0-3565 GCA_051882055.1 Oscillospiraceae bacterium | reverse complement strand
GGCGGATTTGTAATCATTGCCGGAATAAAAGAAGTATTTGCAAAAGGGAAAAACAGCTGATAAAAAGATATTATTTCTTGTTTTTACGTCTGTAATCAAGGTATGACTCGAGAATGATCGTTGCGGCAACCGTATCCACAACGGCTTTTCTGTTCTTGCCTCTTACATTGGTTTCATTCAATATCTGATGTGCGGTAACGGTAGTTGAACGCTCATCCCACATGTTAACGGGACATTCGGTCAATTCATTAAGCATATTGGCAAAATTCTGACATTTTTCAGCCCGTGGACCGATGGAGCCGTTCATATTTTTCGGCAGTCCCACCACTATTTCGCCCACCTCGTACTGTTCAGCCATATGTGCTACTTTCATGGCAAGTATCTGTGGGTTTCTCTCTTCAATAGTGCCTATGGGAGAAGCAAGGAATTCGGTTCTGTCGCAGACAGCCAGACCTGTTCGGACATCACCGTAATCTACAGCCATTATTTTCATAAAATCGTCCTTTCGATAAATTATCATTTAAACTATTATAACATCAGAAAAAGAAAATTTCAAGCAAAAGGATTATTTAAAAAATATGTTTTCTTGTACTTGCAAAATTTGAAGAAATAAGTTATAATGTTTATAATAGTTTGGTATAATGCCAATATTTTATTTTTGGAGGTACGAAAATGAAAATTGTTGATACTATAGGATTTGTTGAAAGCATTGACAAAGAAGTGGGAGAAGCAATGAATTCTGAACTTGCCCGTCAGAGAAGAAACCTTGAGCTTATTGCCAGTGAGAATATTGTTTCACCTGCGGTTATGGCTGCTATGGGAAGTGCTTTGACTAATAAATATGCCGAAGGATATCCGGGCAAGAGATATTATGGCGGCTGCGAATGTGTAGACGTAGTTGAAAACATTGCAATAGAAAGAGCATGCAAGCTGTTTGGTGCAAAGTTTGCAAATGTTCAGCCTCATTCAGGAGCACAAGCTAATCTTGCTACATACTTCGCTCTTTGCGATGTGGGAGACACTATCCTTGGTATGAATCTGGCTGAAGGCGGTCATCTGACTCACGGTTCACCGGTAAATATGTCGGGAAAGAATTACAAATTTGTTTCATACGGACTTGACGATAACGGCTTCCTTGATTATGACGAGCTTGAAAAACTGGCTAAGGAACACAAGCCAAAGCTTATTGTTGCAGGTGCTTCTGCTTATCCGAGAGTAATTGACTTTGAAAGAATTTCAAATATAGCTAAAAGCGTGGGAGCTTTGTTTATGGTAGACATGGCTCATATTGCAGGTCTTGTTGCAGGCGGAGCACACCCGTCTCCGGTACCTTATGCCGACGTTGTAACTACCACGACCCACAAGACTTTAAGAGGTCCGAGAGGCGGCTTGATTCTTACAAACAACGAGGAAATAGCAAAGAAGATAAACAAGGCTATTTTCCCGGGAACACAGGGCGGACCTTTAATGCACGTTATTGCGGCAAAAGCCGTATGCTTCGGTGAAGCTCTCAAGCCGGAATTCAAGACATATGCACAGCAAATTGTAAAGAACGCACAGGCTCTTGCCAAGGGACTTGTATCAAGAGGATTTAATCTTGTATCGGGCGGAAGCGACAATCATCTTATGCTGGTTGATTTACAGTCCTTTGATATCACAGGAAAAGAGCTTGAAAAGCGTCTTGACGAGGTTTACATCACTGCTAACAAAAATGCAGTTCCTAACGACCCGCAGAGTCCGTTTGTAACAAGCGGTATCAGAATCGGTACACCTGCAGTTACCACAAGAGGACTTGTTGAAGAGGACATGGACAAGATCGCAGAATACATATACCTTGCCGTAACTGATTTTGAAAACAAGGCAGACGAGATCAGAGCAGGTGTAACAGAGATCTGCAAGAAATATCCTCTTTATGAATAACCCGGGGCAATATAGCCCTTGACAATTCGTGATATTTATGTTAAATTAGTTTTGATATTTAAAAGCGTTGATGAGAACAAGTAGCATTAATGATTCTTTTCAGAGAGTGTCCGGTGGGTGAAAGGGCATAAAGACAGTTTTTGTGAATACATCTCGGAGCAGGTTTCCTGAAATTACAGTAGGGGGACACGGGAGTTCCCGTTACAGAACAGGTTTGTTCACACAGACCCTGAGGCTGTCTTTAGACGGCGAACAGAGGTGGTACCACGAGTAATTTCGTCCTCCGGCAGATTTTTCTGTCGGAGGACTTTTTGTTATATTAGCAGGTACAGTGATTAAATATCAGACGAAGCGTCTTAAAATGTTAATACAGGCATAGCAGGTTAAAACGATAAAACTGTTATAATCTGTGACATCATGGACACAGCACGCATTAACAGACAGATTACGCCGTGTCCCTACAATAAATAATTGTGCATTATGCATTGAATTTGGAGGTATAAAAAATGACTTTATTTGAAGAACTACAAAGAAGAGGACTTCTCGCACAGTTAACTGATGAGGAGGAAATCAAGGAGCTTATCAACGCAGGAAAGGCAACATTTTATATTGGCTTTGACCCTACTGCCGATAGTCTGCACGTTGGACATTTTATGGCTCTTTGTCTTATGAAGCGTTTGCAGATGGCAGGTAACAAGCCTATCGTGCTTATAGGCGGCGGTACGGCTATGATCGGCGATCCCTCGGGCAAAACAGATATGCGTAAAATGATGACCAAGGAAACCATTAACCACAATGTTGAATGCTTTAAAAAGCAGATGAGCAGGTTTATTGATTTTTCCGATGACAAGGCTATAATCGTCAACAATGCAGATTGGCTTCTGGATTTGAATTATGTTGACGTGCTTCGTGATGTAGGAGCTCATTTTAGTGTAAACAGAATGCTCTCTCATGAGTGCTACAAGCAGAGAATGGAAAGAGGACTAACTTTCCTTGAATTCAACTACATGATTATGCAGAGCTATGATTTTTACAAGCTATTCTGTGATTACGGCTGTAATATGCAGTTCGGAGGAGACGACCAATGGGCAAATATGCTTGGCGGCACAGAGCTTATCAGACGTAAGCTGGGCAAGGACGCATATGCCATGACAATAACACTGCTTCTTAATTCCGAGGGCAAAAAAATGGGAAAGACGGAAAAAGGTGCAGTATGGCTTGACCCTGAAAAGACTTCGCCATATGAATTTTATCAGTACTGGAGAAATGTTTCCGACGCTGATGTTATCAAGTGTCTTAAGATGCTGACTTTTGTGCCTATCGAAGAAATTGAAGAAATGGAAAATAGCATGGAGGGTGCTGAGTTTAACAAAGCAAAGGAACTGCTTGCTTTTGAATTGACAAAGCTTGTACACGGAGAGGAAGAGGCTAAGAAAGCCGATGCTGCCGCAAAGGCTTTATTCTCAAAGGGTACGGACAGTGCAGACATGCCCACTACTACAATTCCGGTCGATGAAACCGACGGAGGGAAAATCGGAATTCTCACTTTACTTGTAAAGGCCGGTATAAGCTCATCAAACCGTGATGCAAGAACTCTTGTAACTCAGAATGCCATATCTGTAAATGATGAAAAATTTACTGACCC
>JBJERB010000021.1:0-3576 GCA_051882055.1 Oscillospiraceae bacterium | reverse complement strand
CAATGCTGTTATTGCCGGTCTTAAACCGTTGCTTAGTAATGGGGTTGATTATTAGAAAACCCAATAAAACTTAGGCAAACCTCTTGTTGAACAGATATAAAAACAGCCCTCGTTCCGGAATGGAATGGGGCTGTTGCCTTAAATGTGCTGCTTTCTGTTGGTGGCATTAAGCCTGACAAGAGCCTTGTAAGTACCGCCTGAGTATGACAATATTCAAGCAGTCATTGTTTTTGACGCAGCTTTTCTTCAGCTCTTTGTTTTGCGGCGTCGGCATGCTTGCAACGTTAAATCAATTTTGCCTCATGTAAAAAGTCATCTGGAAATTGGATTTTCAAAATAGGCAATGGCGGCGGAAGAGCTGGAAAAAAAGGTAATATATTTAAACTCATCATAAAAGAAGTATACCTTCCGGAAGTATATGTGCCGTGACCTGCACGAGATATCCGCATAATATTATAATGAAAAATTTCATAGATAAAATTTCAGATTCGAAAAAACTAAAAAAAGGACTGCTGCAAAATAACCAACAGTCCCGTTAAATCTAATTATTAATCAATTTTTGTAATCCAGCCGAATTCGTCAGGAATTTTGCCCCACTGGATTCCTGTAAGTGTATCATAAAGCATCTGTGAAACAGGTCCGATTTCGTTATTGTTGATAGTCATAATCTTATCTCCCCACTTTAAGTGACCTACAGGAGAAATAACTGCTGCCGTACCTGTACCGAATACCTCGTCAAGCTTTCCGTCATCATAAGCCTGAGCAATCTCTTCAATGGAAATTTTTCTTTCCGAAACTTTATAGCCCTTTTTCTTGCATATCTCGAGAGCTGATTTTCTTGTGATTCCGGGCAGAACAGAACCTGTCAGCTTAGGAGTGATGATCTCTCCGTCAATTACAAAGAATATGTTCATTGAACCTACTTCTTCAACATATTTTTGCTCTACTCCGTCAAGCCAGAGAACCTGTTCATAATCCTGTTCGTGAGCTTCTTCCTGTCCTTTGAGGGATATAGCATAGTTTGCAGCGGTCTTAGCAAATCCGGTACCGCCTCTTACCGCTCTGACATATTTCTTTTCAACATAAATCTTAACGGGATTAAGTCCTGTGGAATAATAAGCACCTGACGGTGAAAGTATAATCATAAACAGATAATGATCAGCAGGCTTTACTCCAACGTAAGGGTCTGTGGAAATAATAAACGGTCTTATGTAAAGTGAAGCACCTTCTGTGTGAGGAACCCAGTCTTTTTCAATTTCTATTAATTTTTTAAGAGCAAAAAGAGCGTCTTCTTCGTTTATAGGAGGAATAACCATTCTGTCGTTTGAGCTGTTCATTCTCTTGAAGTTTTCATCCGGTCTGAAAAGCTGAATGTGACCGTCGGCAGTACGGTATGCTTTAAGTCCTTCAAAGATTTCCTGTCCGTAGTGCAGACACATTGCAGCGGGAGAAAGTGAAATATCGCCGTAAGGGACGATTCTTGCGTCATGCCAGCCCTGTCCTTCGTCATAGTTCATTACAAACATATGGTCGGTAAAGATATGACCGAAGCCCAGCTTTGTTTCATCTGCCGGCTTTGCTTTTGGATTTTTGGTAAGCTCGATTTTGATATCCAACATATATATCCTTCTTTCAAAATAATGATTTCTTTAATATTATAATACTTTTTTTCGTTTTTTTCAATAGTCTTTGATAAAAAAACGGGCTTGTGAAGATTTTTTTGCATTTTTTAGATCCTAATCCTGCATTTTTTTATAATTTAGGCAAGATGTCCCCCGCCCCATGACGGGGCAAGCCTGTTATTTAAAACAAAGTACTGTTGCAATTTGAGATAAATTGTTGTATAATATACAAAAAGATTGATCATGTGTGTAAACAATACGAAAGGTTAGTATTCTTATGAGTGACAAGCAGATTCCCGAAAAGAGCAACGATAATTCAAAAGAAGAAATGGCAAGAACCATTGCCAAAAATATATCCGCAAAACGACGTGAAACCGAGCCTGAAGCCATCTATTCGGAAGATAAAGCTCATGGCAGGAAAACACTTAAAGAAGAGGATTTTATTCCTCATGAGAAAAAGCGTTCAAGCAAAGGTAAAATTGTGCTGTTGTCCATAGCCGCCCTTGTTTTATCCTTTGCACTTACGTTTTATTTTGTAGGAATGGCAAAGACAAGCGGAAAATTTCTTCCCCAAACGTATATTAACGGGGGGAATGTAGGCGGAATGACAAAGGAAGAGGCGTCGGACGCCTTCAGAGAATCTCAGAACGGAGTTATTCCCAAAGAAATCAATATAAAAAAATTTGACGGTTCGCAAGTATCCATTCCTGCGGATAAAATCGGATATACCGACAATATTGATAAAAGCGTTTCAAAGCTTTTTGACAGTCAGAATCATTATTTGTGGTTTAAGAATTATTTCAGCGGTGAAAAGTTTGATTTGTCGGTGGAATATACTTTTGACTATGACATTCTCGAATCAGAATTAAAAAGAAGAATTATAGATACATCCCTTGATGATGAATCTAAAAATGCCTCCATAGAAAAAAACGGAGATGATTTTGTCATTGTCAAAGAGGTTCAGGGAGGAAAAATCGACAGCACCAAGGAATCCCGGCTTCTTAATTATATAAAGGAGCAGGTTTCCCAAGGAAATGTGGATATTGATATTTCCACATTGGATTTCTATGAAAAGCCTCAGATTGTGGCAAGCGATTTGAAGGAAACCTGCGACAAGCTCAACACGCTGAAAGATATAAAAATAGTATATGATTTTGATTACACAAAGGAAACGCTGAGCGGAAAAACGATTATCGACTGGATTACCTTCGATGAAAATTCTCAGGACGTTTTTGATGTGGACGAGGACAAGGCAATGGCTTATGTCGAAAAGCTTGCAGATAAATATGATACCTACGGAAAGGACAGAACGTTTAATTCCACAAGCAGGGGAACGATCATTGTCAAACAGGGCGAGGGCTGTTACGGCTGGTGGATTGATCAGCAAAAAACCTGCGACGCCCTTATTGAAGCTATAAAGGCTGCAAAAACCGCAAGCCTTAAACCGATATATTATGTCAACCCAAATTCCAAATACGAATATGTTTGCGACTCTAAATGGAGAACGGCAAAAACGGATATAGGAAATACTTATATGGAGGTTGACCTGAAAGAGCAGCATTTCTGGTATTACCAAAACGGAAAACTGAAATATGAGTGTGATATCGTTTCAGGATATCCAAGCGAATCGAGAAATACTCCTGCCGGTGTTTACAGGCTGTGGTATAAAGAGAAAGGGAAGACATTGACAGGGTCCGCTGACGGTCAGTCCTATTCGTCCTATGTTGAATACTGGAATAATATAAGCACAATCGGCATCGGACTTCATGACGCTTCGTGGCAGAACGGAGTGTTTGGCGGAACAAAATATAAGTCCAAAACATGGGGTTCTCATGGCTGCATAAACATGCCGTTGGAAGCTGCAAAATTTGTTTATGAGAAAATCCCTATGGGAACACCGTGTATAATTTATAAATAGTATAAATATATTGTTCTGAAAATACTAAATCCCTCA
>JBJERB010000020.1:0-20919 GCA_051882055.1 Oscillospiraceae bacterium | reverse complement strand
TGTCTTTTGCTACCTCTCCAAGAGAATTTGAGAGTCAGTTATATGCACTCGGTTATACGATTGATCCTGTTCGGTTTTCCGTAAAAGCGAAGCACTGGGAACGTTCTGTTCGACTTGCGAATATCGGCTTTACAAAAGAAATCGTACAATCCCTGCTCATACATACAAGAAGATGTAAAATGTAGGCAAAAAGAAATCGAGTGTCCACATCCAACTCTCAGGTTGGTTATGAACACTCGATATGGTGCGGGTGACAGGACTTGAACCTGCACACCGTTCGGCATTAGAACCTAAATCTAACGTGTCTGCCAATTTCACCACACCCGCATATTAACTTGGCTTTAATTATGTAGCTTTTGTATTATACCATGAATAAAATAAGTTGTCAAGCAATTAAATCTGTTAAATTTTGAATCCTTTTAACGGTCCTGACCATAAATATTGTACGCATAATCCCGTAAAAGTACCGGTTATAATTGACGCTGTTATCAACAGAGGCATTAATGTAAATATGTTGATGTTATCAATGATAACGGCTGCGGCAGCTAACTGCCCTATGCTGTGTGCAATAGCACCAAAAACCGAAACGACCCAGATCTGCTTTCTGCTGAGGAGCTTAATTCCGATACACATGGCTGCATATGCACAAATTCCACCGCATAATGAAAATATAAAGCTCATAAGCGTTCCGCAAAAAACAGAGCCTAATATAATTCGTATCAACAATACTCCGCCGCCCATGATATATCCGCCAAGTAAAATTGCAATAAGGGTTACAACATTTGCAAGTCCTAATTTTACTCCGGGAATCCATATGGGCGGTATTTGTGATTCTATAATAAATATAATTAAGGCGACTCCGGCAAGTACAGCCGTGAGA
Organism: Oscillospiraceae bacterium; assembly: GCA_051882055.1. Lineage (GTDB taxonomy): Bacteria > Bacillota > Clostridia > Oscillospirales > Ruminococcaceae > FB2012. The sequence continues at coordinate 20,039 of JBJERB010000020.1, read as the reverse complement.
GTAATCTTTTTCGCTTTCATATCTGCCGTTCCCTTCAAAACTTAATGGACTAAATCCGCTTGAGAACCGTCGTCCTCGATTTCTATTGTTGCTTCGTGCGGAGCACAGATGATTTGTATTCCTTTCACGGACAGCTTTCCGAATTCTACGCAGGTCTGATTTTTACAGTCGGATTCTTCAACCCAGATTTCTCCGTTGTACCAACCGATTTTGTTGTATCCGTTTTTGCTTTTTATTGTTGTATACCGGGTTTCTTTCGGATATAAATCTTCAATGATTTGGACTGTTTCTCCGTCAACCGAAATTCTGGCGATCTTTTGCACAGAGGTCTTGGACGCAATAGTAAACCATGCTAAACAAATAATTATTATTGATATAAAAATGATTATCCATATCAGGTTTTTTGATTTCATTAACTGTTCCGCCTTTGTTATGTAAAAAGGTTTTTGGCACTGAAAACAAGTGAAAAAAGTGCAGATTGCTTGTATATATTTCAGTATATCATAGCAAGAATAAAAGGTCAAGATCAATAAAAACAATATGTATTCGCAAAAATTTGCGTTTTAGATATTTTGCTATTGATTTTTTTATTGTTTTGTGGTAAAATAAGTTTATAAATGAATTTGAGTAATTTATTTAGCGTTAATATGAACTTTACTTTTGGGATATTATGTCCGTTTATATATACCTGAAACGACTTTTCAGCCGTTTTATTAAGGAGTTGTTAACTTGGATAAACTTGTTATACACGGTGGTAAACCTTTGCATGGAGAGGTTACTATCAGCGGTGCAAAAAATGCAGCAGTTGCTTTGGTTGCCGCTACAATTCTTTGCGATGAACCATGCGTACTTGAAAATGTTCCCGAAATCAGCGATATAACAATTTGTATGCAGATCCTTCAGGCAATGGGTGCTGACATACAGCTTTTGAATAAAAATGTTGTCCGTTTCGATACAAGAGGCATAAACAGCCCTCATGTACCTTATGATATGGCAAGATCAATGAGAGCATCCACATATTTTCTCGGAACGCTTCTGGGTCGATTCCATGAAGCATATGTGGCAATGCCCGGCGGATGTTATCTTGGCGACAGACCTATAGATCAGCATCTTAAAGCTTTTCGTACTCTGGGAGCTGAGGACGAGCTTGTCAACGGTGAGGTCCATTGCTCGGCTGAGGATCTTATCGGCGGACAAATTTATTTTGATTTTAATACCGTGGGCGGTACAATAAATGCCATTCTGGCTTCTGTAAAAGCAAAAGGCAAAACAATTATTGAAAATGCGGCTAAAGAACCCCATATCGTTGATCTTGCAAACTTCCTTAATTCAATGGGAGCCGATATAAGGGGTGCAGGTACGGACGTTATCAAAGTAAACGGAGTGAGTTATCTTAAGGGTATAACTTATCCTATCATTCCCGATCAGATCGAAGCAGGAACTTATATGGTTGCCGCTGCCGCAACCAAAGGAAATGTGCTTGTTAAAAATGTCATACCTAAACATCTTGAATCTATTACTGCAAAACTGCGTAAGGTGGGAGCTACAGTAATAGAAAACGATGAAAGCGTTCAGGTTTTTGTGGACGGTCCGCTTACTAAGACATCAATTAAAACAATGCCTCATCCCGGATTTCCTACTGATATGCAGCCTCAGTTTTCTACTCTTCTCACACTTGCCGAAGGGACAAGCATTGTGACTGATGATATTTTTGATAACCGTTTCAGATATGTTACCGAATTGAGAAGAATGGGAGCGGATATTTCTGTTGACGGTAAAGTGGCAATTATTCAGGGAGTAGGTAAGCTTAACGGAGCTCCGGTGGTTGCAACTGACCTTAGAGCCGGTGCTGCACTTGTTATAGCAGGTCTTGTGGCTGATGGAATAACCGAGATTTCTGATATTCATTACATTGAGCGTGGATATGAGTGTATTGATGAGAAGCTGCGAAAGCTGGGAGCAGATATAAAACGTGTTCCTATACAGGAAACGGTTTCGGTTCCGATGAGCAGTTGATAAACTCAAATAAACTAATTGGCGGGATAATGGAGGCATTGTCCCGCTTTTGTGTGATTTCTATTTTGAAAGGAACATTCTATGGACTTGTATGTTGCCGATCTGGACGGAACATTGCTTAATAAAAATGCGGAAATATCGGTTTACACTATGAAAACTCTGAATAATCTTATTGACAGAGGCTTGAATTTTACCGTTGCCACTGCAAGGAGCTATGCGTCGGTAGGAAAGATTTTAAATGGAGTTAATCTGAAGCTTCCTGTTATTCTTATGAACGGAGTGCTTATTTATAATCCGGTTTCGCAAAAATACGATGTGGTTAATACTCTGAGTAAACAAAGCTGTCAAAAAATCATTTCGTGTAATAAGGAATTAAATCTTAATTGCTTTATGTATGCAATCAGCAATGACCGTATGATGACTTTTTATGAAAGGTTGTCAACTGATGCAATGATTGATTTTTATGAGGAAAGGGTCAATAAATATTATAAGTCGTTTACACATATCAGTGATTTTAATAAGGTTGACGAAAAGGTTATATATTTTACTTATATAGATAATTATGAAAGACTTTTGCCACTGTATGAAAGCTTAAAATCCGATGAAAACTTAGAAATAACATTTTACAATGACATATATTCGGATAATCTCTGGTATCTTGAGATCTTTTCGTCAAACGCTTCTAAAAAGCAGGGAGTTAATTACTTGCGTAAAAAATACAAATTTGACAGCGTTTCGGCATTCGGAGATAATTTAAATGATTTACCTATGTTTTCCGTTTGCGAGCATAAATATGCAGTGAAAAACGCAAATGCGGAAGTTATAAATAAATGCGACGCCGTAATTGACAGCAATGAGAATGACGGAGTTGCAAAATTCCTTGAGCAAATTTACGGAAAGGATATTTAATATGTCAAGAATATACCCGCTGTTTTCTTCAAGTAAAGGAAACGCAACGTTTATCGGGTCTCAGAAAGGCGGTATACTTATCGACGCCGGTGTTTCCTGTAAAAGACTATGTTCCGCTCTTGAAGATAACGGCATTTCTCCTGAAGCGGTTCAGGCTGTTTTTATTACCCATACTCATTCCGACCATATTTCCGGTCTTAAAGTGTTTACAAAAAAATATAACGTTCCCGTTTTCGGACAGCAGAAAAATCTGCTGGAGCTTGAGCAAAAGGAAAAAGTATCTTCTATGTGTAAGCTGGATTTCGTGGATAACTGTGACATATGCATCGGTGACTATAGAATACATAGCTTTGAAACGCCCCATGATACTCCCGCAAGCTGCGGATACAGAATAGATACTCCCGATGGAAAAACCGTTGTGACCTGTACGGATCTGGGACAGGTAACTGATAAGATTGCCGAGAATCTTACCGGTGCGGATCTTGTACTTCTTGAATCAAATTATGATGAAAATATGCTGAGAAACGGCAGCTATCCGTATGAGCTTAAAATGAGAATATCTTCAAAATTCGGTCATCTTTCAAATACTGATTGCGGTAATCAGCTTGTCAGACTTGTAAAAAGCGGTACCTGTAAATTTATTCTCGGACATTTGAGCCAGGAAAACAATACTCCTGTAATTGCAGAAAGATCAGCGGTTTCGGCACTTTCGGAATTTGCCAGGAATCGTGATTATATGCTTGTTACTGCTAAGTCGGAAGGCGGAACGGCGGTGGTGTTTTGATTAAAATAAATATTATTGCTGTGGGCAAACTTAAAGAAAAGTATTGGCGTGATGCTTGTGCCGAGTATTCTAAAAGGCTATCATCGCTATGTCGGTTGGATATAGTGGAGCTTGCGGAATCAAGACTTTCCGATAATCCTTCGCAAAAGGAAATTCAGCAGGCACTTGAACAGGAGGCAAAGCTGATTAAACCATACTGTGAGAAAAAAGCATCTGTAAGTATAGCGTTATGCATTGAGGGCAAACATATGTCAAGTGTAATGCTGTCAAAGCAGTTGGAAGGCTATGCTGTTCAAGGATACAGCACAGTAAATTTTATTATAGGTTCCTCTTTCGGAATTGCGGACGAAATTAAAAATATGTGTCGGTTAAGGCTTTCCATGTCGGAAATGACATTTCCTCATCAACTTGCAAGGGTAATGATGATGGAACAAATATATCGCAGTTTTCAGATACAGAATAATACAAAATATCATAAATAATGCATGGAATTATTAGCATATTTGGCGTCATCTGTAAATATAACATCTGTTGATTCAATGTTAATGGTGAAATGTATTTTTTTGCCTTGACAGCGTAGATTTTAGGTGATATAATAACTTAAATTATTAGTCGTGTTATGGGATTATTTGTTGTAATTTCTGATTTACTGCTTTATTTTATTAGGAGTGTTAAAATATGCAAAGGATAATGAGTGTTAATTTTACAGTCAATAACCGAGGACTTGCTACCACGAATAAATCTTTAATGGCGGTTAACGAAATGCTCAGCCAGGGGTGGAAAGTTGCAAAAATAGTTTGTGCAGATGAAAACTCCAACGGAGTTATAGGCGGATTTGTAGTTATTGAAAAAGATGAAGATTGAATTTATTTATCATAATAAATCCTCGTTATCGGGGATTTTTTATTTTGCTTAAAAAGAAATAATAAATTTTAACAAAAAACTTTTCGGGTATTTACAAAACAGTTTGAAATGTGTATAATAAATAATAAATTGCTGCGGTTTGCAGTGAATTGCGTAAATGTGATTTTAATTAGGAGTATATGATATGCCAAAAAAAAGTGATTACGGAAATGAAGCAATAACTTCTCTGAAAGGCGAAGACAGAGTAAGAAAACGTCCGGCTGTTATATTCGGTTCTGACGGTATCGAGGGGTGCAAACATTCGGTTTTTGAGATACTGTCCAATTCAATCGACGAAGCAAGAGACGGCAACGGCTCAAAAATTATTGTTACCCGCTATAATGATAACAGTATAGAGGTTGAAGACTTCGGAAGAGGCTGTCCCGTTGATTATAACAAGACAGAAAAATGCTATAACTGGGAACTGGTTTACTGCGAGCTTTATGCAGGCGGTAAGTATAATAATAACAGCGGTGAAAACTATGAGTATTCTTTGGGACTTAACGGTCTGGGAGCCTGTGCTACTCAGTATGCTTCTGAATTTATGGATGTTGAAGTTTACAGAGACGGATATAAATATGACCTTCATTTTGAAAAGGGCAAAAATATCGGAGGATTAAGAAAAGAGCCTACCACACGTAAAAAGACGGGTACCAAAACGCATTGGCGTCCTGACCTTGAGGTGTTTACTGAAATTAATATTGAACGTGAGTATTTTGAGGACGTGCTTAAAAAGCAGGCTGTGGTTAATCCGAATGTTGAGTTTGTTTTCAGATATCAGAGAGAGGATAACTCTTTTGAGGAAAAAACATACCTATATGAAAACGGCATTGCCGACTATGTTGCGGAAATCGCCGGTGAAGATACTCTGACCTCAATTCAGTATTATACTGCTGAACGAAAGGGAAGAGACCGTGCGGATAAGGACGATTATAAAGTCAAACTGTCTGTAGCTTTCACTTTTTCAAATAAAGTCAAGCTGTTGGAATATTTTCATAACTCAAGCTATCTGGAGCATGGCGGTTCTCCGGAGGACGCCGTTAAGTTAGCATTTACCAATCAGATTCATAATTATCTGAAAAATAACAATAAGTATCTAAAAAATGAAAAGCAGATAACCTTTGCTGATATTGAAGAATGCCTGGTGCTTGTTTCAAGCTCTTTTTCAACCCAGACTTCTTATGCTAACCAGACAAAAAAGGCGATTACCAACAAGTTTATTAAGGAATGTATGACTGAATTTCTGAAACATCAGATCGAGATATATTTTATAGAAAATCCGGACGAAGCAATTAAAATTGCCGAGCAGGTGCTGGTTAATAAAAGAAGCCGTGAAAGTGCTGAGAAATCCCGGCTTAATATAAAGAAAAAACTGACCGGCACTATTGATTTGTCAAATCAGGTTCAGAAATTTGTGGACTGCCGTTCAAAGGATCTGTCAAAGCGTGAGCTTTATATTGTTGAGGGAGATTCGGCTCTCGGTTCTGTAAAAATGGCAAGAGACGCCGATTTTCAGGCGGTGATTCCTGTAAGAGGAAAGATTCTTAACTGTCTTAAAGCAGATTACGATAAAATATTTAAAAATGAAATTATTACGGATATATTAAAGGTCCTAGGCTGCGGAGTTGAGGTAAAAGCAAAGTCTAATAAGGATTTGTCTACCTTCAGTATTGAAAATCTGAAATGGAATAAAATCGTGATATGTACCGATGCCGACGTGGACGGATTTCAGATTCGTACCCTTATTCTTACCATGCTTTACAGGCTTACTCCTACTCTTATAGATGAGGGATATGTTTATATTGCCGAGTCTCCATTGTTTGAAATAACAACAAAGGATAAAACCTATTTTGCATACGATGAAGCGGAAAAGGTAAAGATCATGGGCATGATAGGGGATAAGAAGTGTACCATACAGCGTTCAAAAGGTCTGGGCGAAAACGAGGCTGACATGATGGCTCTTACTACTATGAATCCCGAAACACGCCGACTGATAAAAGTTACCGCCGACGATATTGAGCAGACCACATGGATGTTTGATATGCTCTTGGGAGAAAACCTTCAGGCGAGAAAAGAATTCATTTCCAATAACGGTATTGACTATCTCGATATGGCGGACATATCTTAGCCCGGATTTCTTGATAATATAAATCGGAATTTATAGAAGCATAGTTGTTTATCAGTCGGGGCAAACCTTTCTGAAGAAAGGTTCTTCCCCGAACCCTTTTCCAAAGACTTCTAATTATTTTTTTCATTAGGGGCATTTGCCCCTAATGAAAAAATTGTTAAAAATTTTAGGAAGGGAGTTTGAGGGATAACCCTTTTTTAAAAGGGTTTCCCTCAACTAATCAGCAACTATAGTCCTTATAAATTCTGATCTACCTTAGCGAAAAAAGGAGAGTAAATATAAATGGCCGGAAGAAAGTCAAACGATAATAAGAAGAAAAAAGCAGAACCGGAGGTCAACGCTTATATAGAGGGTGCGGGCAATGTTGTGGAGGAAAGAATAACTCTTACTCTTGAAAAAAACTATATGCCTTACGCTATGAGCGTTATCGTCTCCAGAGCATTTCCGGAGATCGACGGATTCAAACCGTCACATAGAAAATTACTTTATACAATGTATAAAATGGGACTGCTCAATGGGGCAAAAACAAAATCCGCAAATATTGTGGGTCAGACTATGCGTCTTAACCCTCACGGCGATGCTGCTATATATGAAACCATGGTTCGTCTTGCAAGAGGAAACGAATCCCTTTTGCATCCATACGTTGAGTCAAAAGGAAACTTCGGTAAGGCATATTCAAGGGATATGGCTTATGCGGCATCCCGTTATACCGAAGCAAAGCTGGAGCCTATCTGTGCGGAGCTTTTCAGGGATATAGATAAAAATACAGTAGATTTTGTGCCTAATTATGATAATACCATGCAGGAGCCGACTTTGCTTCCTGCGACTTTTCCGTCAATACTTGTCAATGCGAATGTGGGAATTGGCGTGTCCATGGCTTCGTCTGTATGTTCTTTTAATCTTGCAGAGGTGTGTGAAACCACGATTGCTCTTATGAGAAATCCGGAGCATAACGCTTTGGAAACACTAAAAGGACCGGATTTCCCCGGAGGAGCTTTGGAACTTTACGATGAGGAAGAGCTGGATAAGATTTACCGCACGGGAAAAGGTTCGGTTAAGCTGAGGGCAAAGTATAATTACGATAAAAAAGCTAATTGCCTTGAAATTACCGAAATTCCTGCAACTACTACGGTTGAAGCGATCATCGAAAAAATTATTGCTCTCGTTAAAGCAGGTAAAATCAGAGAAATTCAGTATATTCGAGATGAAACGGATAAAACAGGTCTGACAATCGGCATCGACCTGAAAAGGGGAGTAGACCCCGATAAGCTTATGCAGAAGCTTTATAAGCTGACTCCGCTTCAGGATAGCTATTCTTGTAATTTTAATATCCTTGTTCACGGATATCCTAAGGTTATGGGAGTTTACGATATTCTGGACGAATGGGTAAAATTCAGAATGGAATGTGTAAAACGCCGTGTAGCTTATGATTTAGATAAAAAGAAAGCCAAGCTCCATCTGCTTAAAGGTCTTGGCAAAATACTTCTTGATATTGATAAAGCAATAAAAATTGTACGTGAAACGGAAGAAGAAGCGGACGTTGTTCCAAATCTTATGATTGGGTTCTCTATTGATGAAGTTCAGGCAGAATATGTGGCAGAAATAAAGCTTCGTCATCTCAACAGAGAATATATTTTAAACAGAATTTCCGAAACCGACGCTTTGGAAAATGAAATTGCAGAGCTTGAGGATACGCTCGGCAGTAACAGAAAAATAAAAAGTATTATAATCGGCGAGCTGAAAGATGTAATCAAAAAATACGGTCAGCCGAGAAAAACTCAGTTTTTCTATAAATCTGATATTGTTGAAATTGACTCAGCGGAGGACACTCCGGATTATGCTTGCAGACTGTTTTTGTCTGACAGCGGATATTTTAAAAAGATTACCCCTCAGTCCCTCAGAATGGCAAGCGACCAGAAGCTCAAGGAGGGCGATTATATCTCCATGGAGCTTGATTCAACCAATAAAACGGAACTGCTGTTCTTTACCGATAAGGCGACGGTTTATAAAACGAAAGTATCCCAGTTTGAAGATACAAAGGCAAGTGCTTACGGCGATTATGTTCCTGCCAAACTGTCTTTTGATGAGGATGAGCATGTTAGAGCCATGATTGCAACAACGAATTATTCGGGATATATCCTCTTTGTTTTTGAAAACGGAAAAGTGGCAAAGGTGCCTTTAAAGGCTTATGAAACTAAAACAAACCGTAAGAAGCTTGCCAATGCATATTCGGATAAATCTAAGCTGATAGCTGTTTTCCATGTGGAGGAAAACGCACAGATTATGCTGAGATCCACAAACGGCAGAGCGGTTATATTCGATACTGCATTGCTTATGCCCAAGGCTTCAAGAGATACTATAGGAGTACAGGTTATGACTCTGAAAGCAAAATCTACTGTTGAAAAAGCTTTTGTCATTGATGAAGAAACTGCGGAAGACCTGAAAAAATACCGCAGTAAAAATATTCCGGCGGCAGGCTGTTTTGCTAAGGATATTCCCGATCCGGATCAGATCACCTTTTAAATTACAGCAGACCTGAAAAAAGTCTGAGAATTCTATATATTATATTTTTATCGGCTTTGACGATTCGGGGATCGTCGGAGCTGATTCTTTTTGAACGGTTTAAAATGTTGTCTATGTCTTCTGAAAGCTGATTTACAGCCTCTGTCTTATATGTCAGAACACCGCTTTCAAAATGAATGTATAAGCTGCGATAGTCCAGATTTGCCGAACCGATGTATGCGATTTCATTGTCGCAGATTAAGGATTTTGCATGGATAAAGCCCTCTGAAAATTCATATATTTCTACATTGCTTCTGAGCAGGGGAATGTAATTGGCACGGGTTACTATATGAATATATTTTTTGTCGGGAATTTCAGGAGTAAACAGTCTTACTCTGACTCCGTTTTCCGAAGCCAGACAAAGTGCGGATACAAGTCTGCTGTCGGGTACGAGATATGGAGTAGTAATATCTATTTGTTTGTTTGCATTGTTTATCATGTTTAAAAATGCTTTTTCAGAAAACCCTACATTGCACATGGGATAGTCTCCGAAGGGCATGACAATTCCTTCGTTGTTTTCAGCCAATTCCGTTGAAGTGCAGTTTGTTGTGAAATCATTGTAATCAAGAGTTTTTTCTTTTAAGTTCCACATTCGGATAAACATGGCTGTAAAGCTTTCGGCACCTTTACCTTCCACCCTTACAGCAGTATCCTTCCAATATCCGTAGGGCTTTATGATGTTAATATATTCATCGGCGATGTTTGCTCCTCCCGTATAGCCTGTTTTTCCGTCTATGGATACTATTTTCCTGTGGTCACGGTAGTTAATTGCAGGAGTAATAATTCCGCTGAAAGCGTTGAAATTTCTTGCGGTTATTCCATAGGATCGCATTTGCTCTTTGAAGTTTTTCGGCAGAATTGCTATAGTTCCCAAGTCGTCATATAAAATATATATTTTTACTCCTTCTTTTGCTTTTTGTTTTAATATTGAAAGGGTTTCGTCCCACATCTTTCCCGGCTTGATTATAAAGAACTCAAGAAATATGAATTTTTCCGCAGATAACAGATCTTTTTTCAGCGATTTGAAGAAGCTTTCTCCGGAGGGGAAATATCGGCACTTACCTCCTGAATAAACAGGATAACCGCTGATTTTGCTTAAACCCGCAAACTGTTTTGATATATGATGTGGGGCGGAAAACCTTTGATTGTTTTCTACAGGAAATTTGTTTGATTTCATGTACTTTTCTATTTTTTTTAATATCCGTCCGCTTCCGTATAGATAATACAGCGGTAAAAATAATATAGGAAGTGTAAGGACTCCGATTATCCAACCGATACGGCAAGGAATGTTACACTTCTGAACTGCAATTTTCAGTGCGGTTATTAAGGAAATTATATAAATTATAAAAAATATCCACCTGAAATGCATGCAAATAAAACCGCATCCGCCGATAATTATTATAAGCTGTAAAAGAAGCAGTAAACCGTTTGCTATTATTCTTCCAAGATAAAAACCGAATACTTTTTTCATTGAGCAACTTCTCCGTTTGTTTGACAATTATATGTTTGTATGATATAATTTTATGTAGAATTATCTGTAAAAAGGAGACGTTTGGTATGGTTTGTCCTAAGTGCCGGAAAACCGTGGGTGATAATGATGCAGTATGCAGTAATTGCGGAGTTGCACTGAAAGAGCCTAAGAAGGAAAAGAGTATAAAGGGTATTTTCAATAAAAAGAAAAAGGCTGCAAGAGAAAACCTGAAAACGGTTACAAAAAAAGCAACGGGAAAGAAAACAAAAGTAATATTATCTGTTGCAGCTGTTATACTTATTATAGCTCTTGTTATTGTCCTTGCAGTACATCTGACAGGGGACAAGGGAAACAAAATCGCAGGAGAATTTGCGGAATTTATAGGTTCACCTCTTTCTCAGGCTGAGAATGACACAGGTTATCATTTAAAAAGTGATTCTGCTTTCAGAAGCGTGAACAAAGTAATAGCCTTCGATGAAATATATGAATCTGAAGATGAAGTGCGTATAGATGATATCAGCTATCCCCAATGGGCAGTTACGGTAAACCTTAATCAGAGCAACAAAATTGACAGCGTGGTTTATACTGATTTTAAGTCAATTAAAAGTGATTCAAGGGGAGAAAAGAAGGATAAGTTAATTAATCTTGAAAAATTTGATAAGGGAACAAAATTCAATACAGTTGCCGATGAAATTGATCTCGACCCATATAGTATTACCTATAAATCCGGAAATACTACATATGTGTATAAATATTACTATGAAACGGATTACGGTGACGCACAGACGGTTGTTTTGTCCGTGACTTTTGATTCGGACGATAAGTTCCTGTATGATTCTGCGGAATATGTTTATCCTCAGAATATGTGATGATTATTTCTGCAAAAGCATTATAGGATATGGTTATTAAAAGCGGATGTTGTGATTTTGAATGTTCAAAAGTTACATAGCAAAAACAAATTATTGCGTAAATACTACAGTTTTTATAAAATGCTTGACTTGTATCTGATAAATTGCTAATATAAGATGATAAACTATTCAAGGAGGGTTGAATATGGATTTCGAAAAAAATCTGTGTATGGGCTGTATGAACGAGCTGGACGAAAACGGAGTCTGCCATTATTGCAGCTATACAGACGATTCTCCATATCTTCAATCATATCTGGCTCCCAGAACCGTTTTAAACAATAGATATATTGTTGGAAAAATGCTTTCTTATAACGGAGAAGGAGCTTCTTACATTTGCTATGATACCGTTGCAAACGCAAAAGCAGTAGTTCGTGAATATATACCCGATACTTTGTGTGAAAGAGAACGGGGAAGCAATAATATTGTTGTGGATTCTGACTGCCTTGCAAAATATAAGACGTTTATGTCAGAGTTTGTGGATATGAACAAAATCCTCGCAAAAATGAGGAACCTTGAGCATATTGTAACAGTTGAAGATACTTTTTATGAAAACAATACCGCTTATGTTATTTTTGATTATGTTGAAGGCGTTTCTCTGAAAAAGTTCCTTCAGTCAAATAAAGGATTTCTTACTTGGGAACAGGTTAAAAAGCTGTTTGTTCCCTTGTTTACTACCTTGAGTATAATACACAATGCAGGTATTATACACAGAGGAATTTCTCCTGAGAATATTATTGTCACAACCGGGGGAGAATTAAAATTAACCGGGTTTTCAATCAGTTCCATAAGAACTTCAAATACCGGACTGTCTACTGAATTTTATTCGGGATATACGGCTCCCGAACAGTATTCATGTCTTGAATGGCAGGGTACATGGACGGACGTTTATGCTATTGCTGCCGTTACCTATCGTATTCTGACCGGTGTGATGCCTCTTGATGCAAGCACCAGAATTTATAACGATACAATGCCGGAAGCTGCTAAAGTTAATCCCAGAGTGCCGTACCATGTTTCAAAAGTGCTTGCAAAAGCAATGAGAGTCAAGGGAAGCGAGCGTATTCAGACTATTACTGAACTGGTTTCTGCTTTGTTTGAGCCTCGCCATCAGATGGAACACCAAAAAGGTGCAACCCAGACTATTCCCGTTCAGAAGCCTTCTGATATCCGGAATAATAATCAGGAAGAAGCACCTTCTTCTAAAATTAATGCAGGAGCTGTTGCAGCAGGAATTATTATACTTGCATTAATAGTCGGTTTGGGAATTTTTCTGGTTTATCAGATCGTTTCCGGTCCGGAAGACGATGACAGTGCCGTAAGTATTGCGGAAAGCTCTTCGGTTGTTGAAAACAGCTTTGAATCGTCCGAAATTCAGACAAGCACAACTGAAAAGAAGTCTGTATACGGTTATGGATCAATTATGCCAAGTCTTATTAATATGAGGTATGAAACAGCTGTAAGACAGTTGGGAAACGATTTCAATATCAGACCTGAATATTTTTATTCTGATGAAATTGAAAAAGGAATAATAACCGACCAGAGCATTCCTGTGGGAAGCGATTACGACCCCGATAGGAAAAATGAATTGGTTTTGAAAGTAAGCAAAGGCAGCGAGCTTGTGGCTGTGCCGTCTTATTCGGGAGTTTCTGAAAAAGATTATCTCAGTATTCTTGATTCTCTTGAAATCAAATATGAAGTAGAAAAAGATTATTCTACTAATGTAAGTGAAGGCAGAGTAATATCAACAAGCGTAGCCCCCGGAAATAAGATCAATATAAGAGAAGGGGAAATATTAACAGTCGTGGTTTCAAAGGGTGCATATCAGCCTCCTATAACTACTCAGCAGACTGTTCCGACTACAACTCCGCCTGCTCAGACAACTCCTGCCGATATTGACAGCAGTGTTGGTGAGATTACACAAAATATTGAGGAATAAACGGTACGAAATCGTTTTATTGTTTTGTGAAAAAATTATCAAAATCATTGACAATGGATTTTGTTTGTGATATTATTTATTAAGATATAGATTAAGATGTTAATGTAGTAAGAATTGTGATAATTGGAGGAATTCAATCATGACTAAAAAAATTGGTGTTTTGACAAGCGGAGGAGACGCTCCGGGTATGAATGCAGCCGTTCGTGCTGTAACAAGAGCCGCTTTGCAGAAAGGCATTGAGGTTGTTGGTATACGCAGGGGATATAACGGTCTGCTTAACGGTGATGTTGTTGAAATGAATGCAAGATCTGTTTCCGGAATTATTCAACGTGGAGGTACATGCCTTTATACAGCAAGATGTCATGAGTTCCGTGAACAGGCAGGCGTTTTGAAAGCAAGAGATAACTGCAAAAAGATGGGCCTTGACGGTATTGTAGTAATCGGTGGAGACGGATCGTTCAGAGGTGCTGCTGATTTGTCTGCGGCAGGTATTCCTTGTATCGGGCTTCCGGGTACAATTGATAATGATATTGCTTGTACTGAATATACAATCGGTTATGATACAGCTATGAATACAGCAATGGAAATGATTGATAAAATCCGTGATACTGCACAGTCCCACGACAGATGCTCTGTTGTTGAGGTTATGGGAAGAAACGCAGGATATATTGCTATCAATGTTGCAATGGCTGTTGGTGCAGAGGCTTGCATTACTTTGGAAAAAGGCTTTGACCTTGAGAAAATTGCTAAGAATATGAAGGAGACCTCTAAGGGAGGAAAAACTCACTTTATTATCGTAGTTGCAGAGGGCGTTGGCAAGACTGATTATATCTGTAAGAAGATTGAAGAGCTTACCGGCGTTGAAACGAGAGCCACCGTTCTCGGACATGTTCAGAGAGGTGGTAATCCTACTGTCCGTGACAGAGTTATGGCAACGGCAATGGGTTATCATGCTGTGGAATTGCTTGAACAGGGTATCGGTAACAGAGTTGTAGGTCTTAAAGACAGTAAGATTTATGATGTGGATATTCAGGAAGCTTTGTCAATGACAAAGCCGTTTGAAGACGATCTTTACGATATTCTTTATAAGACTGCATTTTAATAATTAATTGAATATACAGCCGCTGTGTGATTACAGCGGTTTGCATATTACAGAGTAGAGATTTGTGCGTTAAGTGCCCGAAGGACGGGGAGTTGCCATCGGGACGAAAAAGGTAAAACCTTTGCGGTACAAATTTCGCATCCCGCTGAATGTGTAATTTGAAGCTTTTCATTGCTCCGGTTATGCACAAAGCACGTATATTGCTCGCATAAGATAAGGAGGTATATTATGAAGAGCTTTTTTTTGTTGTTTTCAGATTCCGCTAAGGAACTGAAGAAAATTTCAACTCTAACGGTTTCGGGGTTGTTTATTGCATTGTCCATTGTTTTGAGAAACCTGACAATTAACATTTCCGCTGATTTAAGAATCAACTTTGCTTTTTTGGGTGTCATGATCATCGGAATGCTCTATGGACCTGTGGTTTCCATAATGGGAAGTATAGGCGTTGATATCATTGGATATTTCCTTGACGGATTTAAAGCAAGAGATTATAATTTCGCTTTACTTGCAGTAAAAATTATTGCAGGCCTGATTTACGGAATAATGTTGTATAAAAAGACAACCAATAAATCATTAATAGTCAATTCTGTGATCGCAAGGGTGATTGTGGTTTTGATTTGCCAGGTTACGCTGAACTCTATTATACTTTATTATTGCTATCAGAATAGGAACTTCCCCTTTATGTCTGCTTCGGAATGGTCTGCTTTTGGCTTGTGGATGATTCCCAGACTTACTAAAAACGCTGTAATGCTTCCTGTAGAAATCGCCTTGTCTGTGATAATACTCCCCATAGCCAGACAGTCGTATTACAGGGTGTTTAAAAGGAAAACGGCTTAAAATATTTATGAATTTCGTAGAATAATACTTGCTTTATTGTGCAGATTGTTGTATAATGTAAGCAAGTATTTTTTTGGAGTGATGCTTATGGTAAACGTGGGGTTTATAGGTGCCGGTAATATGGGTTATGCTATTATTAAAGGAATTTCCGGCAGTGATATTAATAATGAATTAAAGCTTTTTGCTTATGATAAATTTGCTCCGTTACTTGAAAGAACAGAAGCTTTGGGTGTTTGCTCTTGCGTCAGCTGTAGAGAAACAGCGGAAAAGTCTAAGTATGTATTTCTCGCAGTAAAACCTCAGCAGCTTGATGGGGTTCTTGAAGAAATTGCTCCGGCTGTAAATGAAAATACAGTTATTGTGTCGATTTGTGCGGGTATTTCCGATGAATATATTGCGTCGAAGACTATAGACGGGGCAAAGGTTGTCCTGGTTATGCCTAATACTCCCTTGCTTTTGGGAGAGGGTGCAACGGCTTTGTCCAAATCCGAAAGCGTTACAGATGAGGAGTTTTCCCTTGTTTGCAGGATTTTCGGCTCTTGCGGAGAGTATGCTGTGATATCAAGGGATAAAATGAAGGAGATTATTGCTGTAAACGGTTCGTCGCCTGCGTTTATTTACCTGTATGCTAAGGCATTTATTGACTATGCAAAGTCGGTTGATATTGACGAAGCTGTGGCAAAGAAACTATTTGCAAAGACGCTTATCGGTTCGGCGAAAATGATAACCGACAGCGGAAATTCCATTGACAAACTTATAGAAATGGTTTCGTCAAAGGGCGGAACCACTATTGCAGGTCTTGAAAAATTAAGAGAGGGAAATCTGGAACAGACTGTTGAGAATGCCTGTAAGGCTTGTACCAAGAGAGCTTATGAGCTTTCTAAGTAATTTTTGAATTTCCTGCGGCATATATATTACCAAATGAATTGGTGTAAAGTTAAAAGAATTTTTTGACTTTATGGGAGAGGAAAGGTAATAAATATGCAAAATTCAAGGACAAGCAATGATTTTATACATAATACCGGATTTTTTGGATTCCTTGCAGTAATAGCTGTAATCGGAATTCTGTTCGGAGTAATGTCTTATTGTTTTATGAGTGCAGATTTCCTTGAACAGATGTCTGTTGCTCAGCAGAACTTTTTTGAGTTGAGGAAAAATCGGGATTTTGTTCAGATATTAATTAAATCCTTTGGAAGCTCCAGTGTTTTTATCGGGTGTGCTTTCGTCTTGGGGTTTTCTGCTATTGCTCAGCCGATAGAAATTATTATACCTCTTGTTAAAGGCATGGGATTAGGTGTGTCTGTGGCTCAGATTTACTCTCAAAACGGGAAAAGCGGTATACTAACCTGTGCTTTGATTATTTTGCCGTGTGCTGTTATATCAATGTATGCACTTTTGATAGCCGTTCGGGAGTCTGTGGGACTTTCAAATATTTTCATGACTGTTGCACTTACGTCAGGTCAGACAAACGGTCTTTTGGGAACAGTAAAACTGTATGCGACAAAGTTTCTTGTGATTGAAGCTGTTACCGCTGTTTCCGCCGCAGTTGATTGCGTATGCACTGTTGTATTTGCCGGAAGATTATAGGGGACTAAAATTTCAGGATCGTTAAAATGAATTGTTTTACGGCAATTTGGGAAAGGAAAGAAAAAATATGTCATTGTTCGGAAATTATGATGCTCCGGGAAGAGGAATTCCCAAGGCTCCTATGGAGAAAAAAGGATTATTCAAATTCTTTGAAATTTACGGAAGGCGTATATGGAAGCTGGTTCAGCTTAATATTTTGTTTGTTGTCTCATGTATACCTATTGTTACTTTTGGTCCTGCCGTTGCGGCAATGACTAAGGTTGCAAGAAATTATTCTCAGGAGCGAAACGCTTTTGTCTGGACAGATTATTGGGCAACGTTTAAAAAATGTTTTAAGCAGAGCTTTGTTATCGGCATATTGGATTTGCTTCTTGCTGTGGCTTTCTTTGTGGGATTTCCTGTTTATCAGCAGATGGCAGAGCAAAATTCGGTTATGTATATCCCTTTCATTATAAGCATTAGCTGTATGCTTATGTTTTTAATGATGAATTTTTATATCTTCCTTATGATAGTATCAACTAATCTTAATTTAAGACAGATTCTGAAAAATTCTTTGTTCCTTGTAAGTCTGGGATTTAAAAGCAGTATGTTTACTTTGCTTTCGTGGGTATTGGTCATTCTGCTTATGGTAATTTTTTATCCGTATTCATATTTTCTGATGTTTGTATGGCCGTTTTCGTTTTTGTGCTTTGTAACGTCATTTAACTGTTACCCGGTTATAAGGAAATATGTTATCCAGCCTTATTATGACAAGCGTGGGGAAGAAAATCCGGAATTTGATTATCTTAAACTGAAAGATGATGAAGAATTGCTTTGTGAGGATAATCCTCAGATAGAACAGGTATCAGATAAAGATAAAAAGGATAAATCAAGCCGTAAAAAGGGTAAAACAATTAGTTAGTTTGTATTAAAGCAGAACTGTTTAACGGTTCTGCTTTTCCTAATTATTTCTTAAAATATGAATCTTTTGGTTTTTTATATTGACAGAATTTATTGTAAGTGTTATAATTAATATGAAAAATATGTGTTTTTCACAATAAAAGGAGTGGAAAAATTATGAAAGTAAAAGGAGCTTTAAAATCATTGCTGGCCGGAGCTTTGGCTGCCGTTGTTGCGGCATCCGGTACGGTTGTATGTTTTGCAGATGATGATGACTTTTCACCACCGTCAACGGGATTGTCAGGAATCGTTTCTAAACTGACGGATCTGCTTGATGAGATTCCGGATGAAAAAACTGATTTTGGATATAATGCAAATCTTAATATTAAATTCGGTAAAGGTGTTTCCGATGCACTGGAGTTGGAACTTAAGCCGATTGATGTTAATGCTGTAATAAATTCTAAAGACGGAAAAACTTCCGCAGATATTAATGCTAAATATGATTCAAAGTCATTGGCAACGCTCAATTCTGTTTATGACAGTGAATCAGGTAAAATCTATTTCAAGGTACCGGAACTTAGCGACGCTTATCTTTCCGGTACTGAGGAAGAAATTGAAAAGCTTTTTACAGATTATCTTGGCGATGATATTGAAATTGATGATGAAGAAGCATCGGTTGATATAAGCGGTGGTTTTGACGGAGATATCCTCAGTACACTGAAAGAAATTGATGTTGCTGAACTGTCAGATCATATTTGTGAGTATATTGATTTCCTCGAGAAAAAAGCGTCTGCGTTTCTTACGGACGGAGAGCCAGTAAGCGGTGAAATTGAGGGAAATACTTACAGCTTTACTGTTAAGACTTATTCTTTTAAAGGTAGCGATGTGAAAACAATTACCGAGGCTTTTGTTGAAAAGGCCAGGGCTGACGAATATATGAAAGAGATCGCAGCTAAATTCGGAATGTCTGAAAAAGAATATAATGAAGAGCTTGACGGAATGATTGAAGATTTAGATGATATGACAGTCGCTGAATTCAACCGTACAAATACATTGG
Source organism: Oscillospiraceae bacterium (assembly GCA_051882055.1). Taxonomy (GTDB): domain Bacteria; phylum Bacillota; class Clostridia; order Oscillospirales; family Ruminococcaceae; genus FB2012. Next base: position 963 of record JBJERB010000020.1, on the reverse strand, counting down.
ATATCTATTATAACGACGGCGTATTTGCAGGATATAAATTCGATGACGGCGATGAGTTCCATAAAAAAATGCTTATGCTTGATAATGATGACGTTTTTGCCTTAAATATTGAGTCTGATGACGGATATGAGCAAAATACATTATCGGGTTCATGCGTTCCGTCTTACGGAAAAGTCAACGGTTCGTTTAAGAGTGTAACAAAAAGCGAGTATTATGAAGAAACCGAAATTGTTACTTTGAAGGATCTCGGTCTTGATTTAGGCGTATTGCAGGGTAATGTTAGAATAGAAACTGTAACAAATTACGAAGATGAAGAGCCATATAAGTCAGTGCTTGATTTTACTTCAAACAGTACTGAAGATAAGCTTGATCTTTCATTGTATATAAGCCAAGACGATGAAGATATAATGACAATTTCTTTGACAGGTGAAGAAATTAATCCTGTCGATGTGGTTATACCAAGTGAAAATGTTTATTCTCTTGCAGACAGTGCAGAATTGACTAAATTTATGTCAACCTGTGATTTTGACGGATTTATGGAGAACATAAAGAACGTTCTGGGCGATGATTTGTATAGTTTGTTTGTAGATATTTTCAGTGAGGGAAGTGCTGAAGGGAAAGATCCCGACAGCAGTGATCCGGATTTCGAAGGTGAACCGGACGCTGTAGACCCGACTCCTACAAAGAATACTGATTCTGATACAGATAAAGGCACCGATTCAGATAAAAATAAGGGTAGTAATTCAAAATCTTCCGTAACAACAAAATCCGGAAATGATAAATCGGTTAATACCGGAGCGACCGCAGGGTTAGCAATCGTCAGCATTGCTCTTGCAGGAATAGCAGTTATGGTTTCAAAGAAAAAATAATCAGGTTGATAATTAAACGGTAGTTTGTTTGATTTGATGCCTAAAAGCTAAACAGATTTGTAAATTGAAGATTGTAAAAAGCGACTGAGAGAAA
>JBJERB010000019.1:10265-21002 GCA_051882055.1 Oscillospiraceae bacterium | reverse complement strand
AGCCAAAAATCCTTTGTTTATGCGGTTTTTCAGACTTTACGATTTATTCCCACTCCACTGTTCCCGGTGGCTTTGAAGTTATATCATAAACTACTCTGTTAACATGCTCTACTTCATTGGTAATCCTGTTTGATATTCTTGCCAGAACATCATATGGAATTCTTGCCCAATCGGCAGTCATAAAATCATCGGTAGTTATCGCTCTGATTGCGATCAGATGATCATAGGTTCTATGGTCGCCCATGACGCCAACAGTCTGTACATCAGGAAGTACAGCAAAAAACTGACTGAGCTGATCTTCAATTCCGCTCTTTTTGATTTCATCACGGAACACTGCATCGGCTTCCTGCAAGACCTTGATCTTTTCTTCTGTAATTTCTCCGATAATTCTGACTCCCAATCCGGGACCGGGGAACGGCTGACGCCATACCAGCTCATGGGGTATGCCCAGCTTCTCGCCGACTGCTCTTACTTCATCTTTAAACAAATCGCAAAGCGGCTCTACAACATCATCAAATTTAATATCATCAGGCATTTTTACTCTGTTATGATGAGTTTTTATTGTGTCGGCGTCTCCCTTTCCGCTTTCAATACAATCGGGGTAAATGGTACCCTGTGCAAAAAAGCCTCCGTCTGCTTCTTCTCTGATTTTATTCCAGAAAACCTTGTAGAATTCTTCACCGATAGTTTTCCGCTTTTTCTCAGGATCGGTAATACCTTTCAGCTTTTCAACAAACTGTTTCTGACAATTAACCCTTACAAAATTCATATCAAAAAGCCGTGTGAATGTTTCTTCAACAAAATCTCCCTCGTCCTTTCTCATAAGGCCCTGATCTACAAAAACACAAGTGAGCTGTTTACCCACAGCACGGCTTAACAGACCGGCGGCAACAGAAGAATCGACTCCTCCCGAAAGTCCCAGGACAACCTTTTTATCCCCGATTTTTTCTCTGAGTTTTGCTACTGTGGTTTCAATGAAATTATCCATTATCCAGTCGCCTTTACAATGGCATACCTCATAAAGAAAATTATACAGGATCTTTTTGCCGTATTCACTGTGAGTAACCTCCGGGTGAAACTGCACTGCATAAATTCCCTTTTCTTCATTTTCCATTGAAGCACACGGACAGTCTTCAGAAAACGATGTTATCTCAAATCCGTCAGGCACCTTGCTTATATAGTCGGTGTGGCTCATCCACACGATGCTTTTGGTCGGTACATCTTTAAAGAGCTTACTTTCCGACTTAGTTGTTTCTATTTCTATTTTTCCGTATTCGCTTTTCTTGCAGGATTCAACCTTTCCGTCGCACATCCATGAAATAAGCTGGCTTCCATAACAAATACCCAACACAGGTATACCAAGCTCCAGAATTTCTTTTGTATAATGAGGGGAAGTCATATCATAAACGGAATTCGGACCTCCGGTAAAAATAATTCCTTTATAATTACCTGCTTTGATTTCCTCCAGCGGAGTTTCATAATTTTTGATTTCTGCATAAACATGATGATCACGCACACGTCTTGCAATCAGCTGATTATACTGTCCGCCGAAATCAAGAACCAGAATTGATTCATGTGTCATACTTTTACCTCTTTTCAATTTTATTAAATATATAATTTACTTTAAAACAAATTTATATACTGCTATCTGCAAAAATGTCATGTATCAGAATTATTATAGCATAACAGCGTAAATATTTCAATAGCAGACAAAGAAAAAAGAAATCAGACACATTGATTTTCAGGCATAAAAAAGTGGGGACGGAAATCCGTCCCCGCTTCAATTAAAGCTGATTAACAGCCGCAGCCACAACCGTTGTCGCATCCGCAGCCGCCCCAGTTACCGTTACCGCAGCAGCAAGCTATGATAAGAATAAGAATGATGATCCACCAGCATCCGCCAAATCCGCATCCGTTCATAAAACATTCTCCTTTATATAAAAATTTGATTATAAGACGCTTCGGGCTTGTTAAGCCCTTTGCATTTGTCTTATATTACAGTGTATGAAAAATGGGGAAATGTGTTACAAAAAATATATGAAAGGAAAATTTGTCCCCTGCATAAAATGATAATAACGCAAAAACGGTTTAAATCTTTTCTTTTGGTCAATGCTTTAATAAGAAAAGTAACAGGAAAGGGTGACTTATTAATGGGAATTAACAATCGCAGCTTTGAAATTGACAAATTCACCAAAAAAAGCCGTGAAATAATCAGGGGTGCGGTAAGCTGTGCCGGAAATTGGGGACACACATATATAGGTTCCGAACATATCCTCTTGTCAATTATGGAGGACGGTACATCAACTGCATATTCCATTCTTATGAAACATGGAGTTGCCGTAGAGGACGTTCGTGAACAAATGATGAAGATTATCGGAAAAGGTACCCCCTGCCGCCTGACTCAGAATGATTTTACTCCCACCGCAATCAATATTTTTAAAAACGCATGCACCCTGGGAGAAGCATCGGGAGAAAAACTTACCGGCACCGAATATATCCTTGCAAGTCTTATCAAACAATCCGGATCATGTGCGTCTACTATGCTCAGAGATCTTGAAGTAAACGTTAACCGAATTTATTCCGATTGTGTTATATCAGATAACGAGCTGCTTATGGAGCAATCTTATGTGCGTTTAAAAAATCTGGAACGCTACGGTCGTGAGCTGACAAGGAAAAACGTATGCCGGGACTTCGATCCGGTAATCGGCAGAGAAAAAGAAATCCGAAGGATAATGGAAATACTCTGCCGACGCACTAAAAACAACCCTTGTCTTGTGGGTGAGGCAGGAGTAGGAAAAACTGCTATAGTAGAAGCCCTTGCAGTGATGATCTTACAAGGCAAGGTACCCGATTATCTTTCTTCCAAAAGAATTTTTTCACTGGATCTTACCCTGCTTCTCGCAGGTGCTAAATATCGGGGAGATTTTGAAGAACGGCTTAAAAACTGCATGGACGAAGCAGAAAATGCAGGCAACGTCATTCTTTTCATAGATGAAATCCATAACATAATGGGGGCAGGTGCAGCGGAAGGAGCTATCGACGCCGCAAACATTCTCAAGCCTCAGCTTGCACGCGGCAAAATACAGATCATCGGTGCGACTACTTTTGAGGAATACAGGCAGAACATTGAAAAAGATTCTGCTACCGAAAGACGTTTCCAGATTGTAAAAATACAAGAACCCACTCCCGAAAGCACTCTTGAAATCCTCAAGGGTCTATCGGGTAAATACGAAGAACATCACAAAATCAAAATCCCCCAAAGCGTTCTTCAAAAAATCGTGGAGCTGGCAGACAGATATATTCCGGACAGATTCTTCCCCGACAAGGCTATAGATATATTGGACGAAGCCTGCTCCTGTGCAAAAATAGGGAATACGGAATTTCAGTCTTCCAAGAAATTTATATCTGATGTTTTTAATCAATATATCACCGGCAAAATCAATCGGGAAAAATACATCAGCAGTATAACCCAGCGTCATTCCGAACAGGAAATTACCCTTTCCGAAAGTCATGTATGCTCCGTTGTTTCACGATGGACGGGTATTCCCTGCAGCAGCTTTGATTCCGATGAAGCAAAACGTTTACAAGGTCTTGAAACAGAGCTTGAACATACGGTTATAGGTCAACAGCAAGCGATCAAGTCAGTCTGCAATGCAATAAGACGGTGCAGAACAGGTTTAAAAAGCGACAAAAGACCTATGGGAAGCTTTATCTTTTTAGGTCCAAGCGGAGTAGGCAAAAGTATGCTGGCAAAAGCTCTGGCAAAATCCATCTTTAAACGTGATGACGCTTTAATACGGATTGATATGTCTGAATACATGGAAAAGCACAACGCTTCCAAGCTTATAGGAGCTCCTCCCGGATATGTGGGATATGAAACAGGGGGACTTCTTACGGAACAGGTGAGAAAAAAGCCTTATTCGGTTTTGCTTCTTGATGAAATAGAAAAAGCTCATCCCGATGTTTTCAATATGCTTTTACAGGTTTTAGAAGACGGATTCATAACCGATTCTCAAGGCAAAAAAGTATCTTTTACAAATCTTATTATAATTATGACCTCCAACTGCGGAATAAAAAAAGCCGTCGGCACAAATCCTCTGGGATTTGAAAGCGGCGGCAATACAAAAGATCAATATGAAAAAATAAAGAAAGACATGACAAAAGAGCTGAAACAATTCTTGTCTCCGGAATTTCTAAGCAGAATAGATGAAACCATAGTATTTAACAAATTAGGAGAAAAAGAGCTTGAGAAAATTGCGGAAAACGAACTCACTGATTTAAAAACAAGGCTTGAAAAAATAGGGTATGATTTTTCATACGCAGAGAATATTGTTTCTCGTATAGCCGAAAAATGCTCCGGCATGAATAACGGAGCAAGAGATATACGCCGTTTGATCGAACAGGATATTCAAAATATTATATCCGACAAAATACTGACCGGAGCAAAAAAAGGCTCTTCCATGTTTTTAGACTATGACGGCAAAGAATTTTATGTCAAAATCCCTGTGACAAACTGACAGACCGTTAAGAAAACGCCGTAGCAATCACAGTGACAACCGGCAGTGTCACTGCCGAAAGCAGTGTTGACATTGAAAACAGCTCCGAGCATTTTTCAGCGTCTTTATCAAGGGTTACGGCAAACATTATTCCCGTTGTGGCAACCGGGCAGGCAGCCGCAACAGTAATGGTTGCCGTTACTACTGTCGGAAGCCCCAAAAGGCGGATAACAACAAACGTTACAATGGGAACAAGCAAAAGTTTATAAAAGCAGATAAGATAATTTCTCGGCTTCTTAAGCATTGACAGAATATCTGCCTGTGCCGTTGTAGCTCCTGCTATAAGCATTGCAAGAGGCGTATTCATATCCGCAACGTACTGCAAAGCTGTTGACAAGACAGAGGGCAAACGCAACTGAAGAAGATAGCAAGGCAACCCTATAAACACGGCGATAACGGCAAGGGATTTCATGGCATTACGTGCCGATTTAAAATCTACCTGACCTTTCATGCTCATAAGTCCGTGAGTCCATACCAAAAGGTTGAACAGCGTTATATACGCCGTAAGATAAAGCACTCCCTCAGAACCCAATATGCCGTTTACAAGGGGAATACCTATAAATCCGCAGTTTGAATACACAACAGAAAAACGCTCAATAACGCAGTTTTTATTCTTTCCCGATACAAGCAGGTAACTCAATCCTATAGTCAAAGCAAAAGAAATTGCAGACAAAACAAATGCCCATAAAAGATTATGGGCCATTCTGCTGTCATAATCCTTTTGATAAGACATAAAAATCAAAATCGGATTTACAAGGTTAAGTTCGACAGCCGAAAGCTGTTTAGTCCCCTCTTTTGTTATCATTCCCTTGCGGTAACACAAAGCCCCCACAAGCAAAATCGTAAACATTATGATTATACGCTGTCCTATAATTATTCCATATTCCAAATATAACACACTTTCTGTTTATTATGATCCTATCCAACAAGAACATAGGTCGCAGATTTTATTTTACAGGGTATTTATGAATTTTTTAAATGCTAACAATTATATTTTTATAACTTTTATATTTTAATTGCAAAACATTTATTATTGTGCTATAATAGTTTTAATACATTAGTATTAAAAATCAGATGTTAAAGGTTAGGATTACAAGGGTTTGCCTGATATATATATTCGACTAATAAAGAGGACAAAAAAACATGGCTGGAAAAGTAAACAAAAGCAGCTATAAAAAGCTGTTTTCAAATACAATTATTTTTGCAATAGGCTCATTCAGTTCAAAAATTCTCGTGCTTCTGCTGGTAAAGGTATATACAACCTATCTTACTCCTGCGGAAATGGGCGTCAATGATGTCATCACCCAGATCGCAAACTGGCTTCTGCCCATTGTCACCATGACTATAAGCGAAGCTATAATCAGATTCGGACTTGACAAAGCCTATGACAAACAAAAAGTATTCACAGTAGGAAATGTGGTCTGCTTTTCCGGACTTGCGATTCTCGGAATAATACTGCCTATTGTAACAATTTCGGGAATTGCCGACAAATATTTAAGCGGTTATTCCCTGCTTTTGTTTGTCTACATTTTCTCATCAAGCTTAAAGCTTGTTTACTCCACCTTTGTAAGAGCTTTGGAGAAGGTAAAGCTATACGCTTTCAACGGAATACTCACAACATTTTTCACACTTGTGGGTACAATTACTTTTATAATGGGATTCAAAATGGGAAACACGGGATATCTGCTGTCGATTATCCTTTCCGACATGATTTCCGTTATATTTCTCACGTTCACAGCCAAGCTATGGAGATATATTGATTTCAGGCATATTGACCGTGAACTTTTCCGTACTATGCTCCGATATTCGCTTCCGCTTATGCCGGCACAGCTTTTATGGCTTATAACCAACAGCTCCGATTCGTTTATGACTACCCACTATCTGGGAAGCGAATACACAGGTATCCTCTCCGCTTCATACAAAATCCCAAATCTTGTGGCAACAGTCTATCTTATGTTCGGACAGGCATGGAACATGTCGGCGATAATGGAAAATGACTCCGACGAAAGGGATAAATTCTACACCAATGTTTTCAATCTGAACCAATGCCTGCTTTATATACTTGCGGCAGGATGTCTATTGATTGTAAAACCTTTAACCGGAATATGGCTGGGACAATCCTTCCAGAGTTCTGTAAAGTATTCTCCGATTTTAATTTACTCATCTGTATTTTCCTGCTTTACTACATTTCTGGGTTCAATATATATTGCCTCAAAATGCACAAAACGATCTCTTGTCACAAGCTTGTTTTCCGGAATTATAAATGTAACGCTCAACATTATATTGATACCAAGGATAGGGCTTTACGGTCCGGCAATTTCAACAGTGGCAAGTTACATGACCGTTTTTATTATCAGAGCATATGATTCAAGAAAAATTTTGCCTTTTGATCTTAAAATCAAGAAAATCATTATAAACAACATAATTTTATTGATTATGGTTGCCGTAAATGTTATTCAGCCATATCTGAGCAGCATGAAATTATCAATTATTTGTCTGCCGCTTTTATTTATAATTATAATGATACTCAATTTTAAAGATTTATGGGGTATGATTCAAAAAATGATACCTGCAAAAATATTGAATATTTTCAGCAGAAGAAAAACAAGTTGACGTTAATTATTAAGCATTTTTAATGCATTTGCAATATATTATTTACGGAGGTTTTATTTATGGCAGAATTAAAATTTGAAATCACAGAAAGTCTGGGAGTTCTTTCCGAAAACGCAAAGGGCTGGACGAAAGAGCTTAACAAGGTAAGCTGGAACGAAAGAGAACCCAAATACGATTTAAGAGAATGGAATCCCGACCACACAAGAATGGGCAAAGGGATCACACTTACCGAAGAGGAAGTCAACACCCTCAGAAATATACTTAACGGCGAAGATATTGAGGATGACATTGATGAAAGTTCATTTTTTTAAAAGGATATGAACAATAAATTAAATGTTTTATTTATAAAAATATGTTAATTGTTTATTCATTATGGCTTGATATAATTTAATTAGGTATATTAAAAACTCGACAAAAACGGAGGCTATAATAAATGGAGCAACACGGCATAAGCAAATTGGATCTTAAAAGAAGAAACCGTATGCAGGTTTTAAGAATACTCAAACAAAACGGTCCGACCTCAAGAATAGACATTGCCGCAGAACTTGAATTGACAAGAGCAGCGGTGACTATTATTACTACGGATATGATCGAGCAGGGAATTATTTACGAGTTGGGCGAATACAAACACCCAACGGAAAAAGCTCCGAGAGGCAGAAAAAAGATTCTCATCGATATTAACTATAATTACAAGTTTGTAATAGGAGTTACCGTTGAAGAAAACATAGTCAGCGTTGGTCTGTCCACATTATCCGGAGAAGTTCTGGACAAAAGGAATTTATCTATCGACGACAGCACAGAAATACAGCCAATTCTCGATTACATTGAAAAATCCATAAAAGAAGTCCTCACAGACAACTGTCTTGACCGCAGCTCGGTTTTGGGAATCGGTTTTGGTATATATCCAAACATGTATCCAAAAATGCATATTGACGTTACCGACGGTATGCCTGATTACAGTATGCTTAAATCATACTTTGAACAAAAGACCGAACTGCCCTTGGTTTTTGACAATTCCATTCAGGGAACTGCCATGGCAAACATAGATTTCAGGAAGAAAATTGATCCTTCAGTTAAAAATATTGCTTTTTTACAGTACGGAAACAACATTAATTTTCTTTCCACATATCTGAATGAAACGATTGAGACCTATCACAACCGAACAGACTGTATTGACAAAATGATAGTCGATCCGTTTGCCAAAGACATATGCCACTGCGGAAGGCGTGGCTGTGTAGAAAATGAGCTGACTGTAAAAGCTGTACGGAGAGAGATCATAAATGCGTATTCAAAAGACCGCACGCCTTTCCTTTACAAAGAAACAAACGGCAAATCTGAAAAAGTAAACGGAGATCTGATTATGCTTGCATATCAGAAAGGTGACAAAGCGGTAATCGAGGTGGTAGAAAGAGCTGTTGAGCTTATGGCTGTTCTTGTAAACAACCTGAATTTCTTTGCCGACCCCAACAGAATCATACTTCACCTATTTCTCTTTGATTCGGAAATTGCCTTTGACATGATGAAAAAAGGCGTAGAAAAGATCTCAGGCAAAGAAATTGCCGACAAGCTGGTTATATCAAACGTAGGCAAAAACCACAGATTTTTATCCGGCTGTGCTATTGCAGTAAGAGAGCTTTTCTTTAACAAGGGCGGATTTGACGTATAACTCAGGCAAAATGTCCCCCCATGACGGGGCAAACCCCATTAGTTGAATATTTCACATAAAACAGCGGTATCCAGATAAACGGATACCGCTGTTTAATAATATTATTAGTATGCTTTTCCCCAAAGCACCATTTTCTTTGCAGGCTTTCCACAGCACACACACTTATCGGAGATCTCATGCTGTTCAAAAGGAATACATCTTGAACCAACGCCTGTTTTTTCCTTAACCATGTCTTCGCAGGCTTCATCACCGCACCACATAGCTTCAACAAAGCCGTCGCCTTTTTCTTCAAGCACCTTTACGATCTCGTCCATGGTTTTACACTGATATGTCTTATTCTTACGGTTTTCAAGTGCTTTTTCATAAAGCCCGTCATGAACCTCCTGCAATTTAACAGGTACCGTTTCAACAAGTTTATCAAGTGGTATAAATGTCTTTTCTCTGTTATGTCTTGTAACTGCTACACACTGATTATTTTCAATATCCTTAGGTCCGATTTCAATTCTTACCGGAACGCCCTTCATTTCATATTCGGCAAATTTCCAGCCGGGAGAGTTATTGGAATCGTCAAGCTTAACTCTTATTCCGCTGTCTTTTAACATTTCATAAAGCTCGTTTGCCTTTTCAAGCACTCCTTCTTTATGCTGTGCGATAGGAACTATAACCACCTGAACAGGTGCTACAGCGGGAGGAAGAGCAAGTCCGTTATCATCTCCGTGCGTCATAATAATCGCACCGATAAGACGGGTTGTGACTCCCCACGATGTCTGGAAAGGATATTCAAGCTTGTTTTCTTTATTTGTAAACTGAATACCGAATGCTCTTGCAAAACCGTCCCCGAAATAATGCGAAGTTCCTGCCTGCAATGCCTTTCCATCATGCATAAGTGCCTCAATAGCATAAGTCGCTTCCGCACCTGCAAATTTATCGCTGTCGGTTTTTCTGCCCTTAACAACAGGCATAGCCAATGCGTCTTCACAGAATTCAGCATAGCAGTTAAGCATTCTCTCGGTTTCTTCAATAGCCTCCTCTGCGGTAGCATGGATCGTATGACCTTCCTGCCAGAGAAATTCTCTTGAACGCAGGAAAGGACGAGTTGTTTTTTCCCATCTTACCACAGACACCCACTGGTTATACAGTTTCGGCAAATCACGATAAGAATGAACTATGTTTGCATAATGCTCGCAGAACAAAGTTTCCGAAGTAGGACGAACGCAAAGTCTGTCCTCCAGCTTTTCACTTCCGCCGTGTGTTACCCATGCAACCTCGGGAGCAAAGCCCTCAACGTGATCTTTTTCCTTCTGCAAAAGGCTTTCGGGAATAAACATAGGCATACAAACATTTTCGTGTCCAAGCTCTTTGAACATGCCGTCCAGAATCCTCTGAATATTTTCCCAGATAGCATATCCGTAGGGACGGATCACCATACAACCCTTAACGCTTGTATATTCAATAAGTTCAGCTTTTTTACATATATCAGTATACCATTTTGCAAAATCTTCGTCCATTGACGTAATGGCGTCAACCATTTTTTCGTTTTTCTTTGCCATGTTTAAAATCAACTCCATATATATCTTTATTGTATATTTTATAATTCAGGTCATATTTTCCTTTTTGAGCGTCGTATGGACCTTTGACCGAAGGCTCACTGTCCGCTTTATCTTCCCCCACCCTTTCGGGATTATCGGCAAGTTTAGGATGACGTTTTATGATGAATTTTGCAATCTTAGGTGTAACTATACACGCCAAAGCTATAACCGTCATTATAACTGCACAGCCAAGAATCAACTGTACAAGCAGCTTTACATGCTCTGTATTCATCACAACCGCCCTCCTTACAACAAAATTCTTAATAAGTATAACACTTTTTCACCCGAATTGCAAGTACCAACACACAAAAAG
>JBJERB010000019.1:0-10165 GCA_051882055.1 Oscillospiraceae bacterium | reverse complement strand
GTTGATTTAGATGTTACACATACATAATTCTTTCCGTTATGCTCATAAGTTGTGGCAAGAGAATATTTTGATTCGCTGATAAATCCTGTTTTTCCGCCTGTTATTTCTCCGCCGCCCTCAACATAATAGTCAATAAGTCTGTTGAAAACAATACTATGCATTGTTATTCCGTTTTTATGCTGTTTTGTTTTTGATGAAGTATAGGTCTTTGATGTCAGGACATTTTTACAAACATCGTTTTCCATAGCCGTTTTTAAAATAACTGCCATATCTTCTGCAGTGGAATAATGGTTTTTATTATGCAAACCGCTGGCATTTGTAAAATGAGTGTTTTTAAGACCCATTTCCTCAGCCTTTTTATTCATAAGCTCCACAAATGCTTTTTCAGATCCCGATATCATATTTGACAATCCCAAAGTACCGTCCGCCCCACTGACAAGTATGGCAGCATTCATAAGGTCATTAGCCGTTACTTTTTCTCCTACACTGAAATCGGCTCTGGAAGCGTTGGCTTCAACCAAGGGATGAAGATCGTCATATGTAAAAGTATATGTTTCATCCATGCTTTGAATATTCTCCGCAGCAACCAAAATAGTCATTACTTTTGTTAATGAAGCAGGATAAATCTTTTCATCATAATTTTTGCCTGCAACCACCGTATTGTTATCTGCGTCAATCAAGACAGCATTTCCTGCGGTAAAGTCTTTATCCGTTACATTCTTATAATCTGAGGCTTCTGTGGGATATTCAACAGCCGGCATCAGAGATGAATCATCGACCGATGAATCTGTCAATGAATTCTGAACACCGGAATCCTGCATTGAGGAATCCGTCTGTGAACTTTCTGCCGACGCCGGAACATAATTCTCATCAACAGAATTTCTATCCCAAACCATTACAGCAGCCATCAGCGAGGCAATAATAATAACCACGACCAGAACTGCACACAGCATCGCCGAACCGGAAGAGCTTTTATTCTTCATAATTTTTTACTCCTTTAAACATTATTTACTTCATATTCTTCATCTTCTAAGTTGTATTCCGGAACACTGACTTTTATTGTGTTATGACAATATCGCAGAATATCGCTTCGGGTAACAATACCTATAAACTTATCCCTATCGTCTATCACCGGGACAAAATTCTGATCCATTGAAAGCAAAATCAAATCCTCAATAGTAGAATAAATACAAACAGGCTTACTTTTTACTCTTCTCGGGATATTGCTCACAGAATACTTTTCAAGTTCCTTGATATCGGTAATGCCATTATCGAGCATAAACCACAAAATATCTCCCTCGGCGAGAGTTTTGACATATCCGCCGTCCTTTCCTACAACCGGCACAGCGGTAAATCCGTGATTTCTCATCTTTTCGATTGCCTGCCTGACGGTAAAGTCCTCATAAACATAATCAATAACCGCCTTGGGCTTCAAAAGTTTTAATATATTCATAGATTATTTCCTCAATTTTTGTCGCCGTAAGTATAAACCAAATTAAAAAATGCGTCAAAATCAATAGTCTTAAAATCATCAACAGTAATATCAAGTTTATTCATCATATCAGTTGTAATGCCCTTACTTGAGCATATTCCCTGACAAAATCCCAGACGCTGTTCTTCGGACATCCCTTCAAAATCAACCATTTTATCAATAAAGTCCAGTCTGAAAACCGATTCATCAACCTTACTGCTGATTGAATCAATTACCCTTGTTTCGGTAATATCGTCCTGACCTTCCACCGTATATTTCATTGTATATTTTTTCAGTTCACCGGTTTTCTCATCAAAATAAAAATTTACGTTAGTTATATATGTATCTCCAGTAAACGTATACTGTTCGGTAACATAGCCTTTATGAGCACCCGAATCATGACCGTCTGTCACAGGAAGATTCTGATTTATTACTTCTTCGACAACATTATTTTTTGGAATAGATTTTGCCTTTTTATACATTCCACATACATTGTCAAAATCATAAGCATTATCTCCCACAGAAATAACTCCATAGCTTCCCTCTTCTTCCTGCTGAAGTTGATAAATGTCATCGCCTTTGACCACTCTTGTCAACTTGATTGCACCGTCATAAGAAGTACTTGTAATAGTACATTTCAAGGTATAATTACCGCTTTGATAAATCTCAGCCGCTTTTTTCAGATATTTTCCCACATTGGAAGCTTCGGCTATTGACTCTTCACTATCATCTTTAGAGCTATTTTCAACAACAGAGGACTCTTCTTTTACAGAAGAGCTTTCTTCTTTTTTATCACAGCCCGAAACTGCTGCAATAGCAGCCAGAGCTGTCAATAAACAAGCTATTTTCTTTATATTTATCATTTTAAAATCCCTTTCAAGCAATTCTACAATTTACTAAAACATTATACACCAACGGCCAATATAAGTCAAGGTAAAAAAGCCGGTGATTTATGCCGAAAAAAAGTAAAACGGTTTCGTTATGACAATCACCCCGAAACCGTTTATCTTTCCCCTATAATTTTTTAAAAGCTTCAACTCCGTGTTTACACAACGGACATATGAAATCCGGCGGAAGCTCACCCTCATAGATATATCCGCATATTGTACAGACATATCTCACCTTTCCGTCATCGGATTTAGCAGCTTTAGGCTTAGGCTTAACATTTTTATGATAATAAGCATAAGTCATTGACGGTTTATCTGAAAGGATCTCTCCGTCTTCCACATCTGCGATAAACATTGTATGAGTACCCAGATCCACTGTCTGAACTACCTTGCAGGAAATATAAGCGTTGGTATGCTCAGGAACATACGGAATTTTATTCTCAGCACGAATAAAATTAAACCTATAAAACTTATTCTCCCATCTTCCGCTGGAAAATCCAAAATGCTTAAACAAGTCAAAATTTGCAGATTCGTCTATTATTGAAACATTGAATTTACCGCTCTGCTGTATCATATAGTGAGTATAATTTGTCTTATTGACAGTTACCGCTACTCTATTGGGGGATGTTGTTACCTGTGCAAGAGTATTAATAATACAGCCGTTTGAAAATCCTCCGTTAGACGCTGTTAAAACATACAAGCCATACGAAATGTTATTCATTACTTTTTGATTCATGACAAAGCTCCTTTCGCTATACATCTGATGTCAATGTAAAATATGTATTTATTTTAATTTTATTTAAGTTTATAAAATCACACATAATTTGAAGGATTCTGTGCTACGCCGTTCAGACGAATTTCAAAATGCAGATGCGGACCTGTTGAAAAGCCTGTGGAACCTACAGTTCCGATAACATCGCCTTGGTTTACATACTGTCCTACGCTGACGGTAATGCCTTCTGAATGTCCGTACAGAGTCCAGTAACCGTTACCGTGGTCAATAATACAATAGTTTCCGTATCCTCCTCCACAGCCACAGCTTCCCGATTTGCCGTAATCATGGGTACAGCCGTTTACAACCCTGATAACCGTACCGCTTGCAGCAGCACAGATCTTAGCTCCACGAATATTTGCCGAAGAAATATCAATTCCCTGATGATAAGCTCCCCATCTCCAGCCTACTCCGTATGTAATATGATAAAATCCGGGAACAGGCCATGTAAACTGGGATTTATCGGTATATCCATGATCGGAATTATCAGTTGAACCCTGATCTGTATTATTAGTAGCACCACCACTTGAGCTTTGCTGTTGCTGCTGTTGTGCAAGCAATTCCTGACGCTTTCTTTCTGCCTCTTCAGCTTCTTTTTTCTTTCTTTTCTCTTCTTTTTTATACAGTGCCTGCAAATCAGCTTCAAATTCAGCCTGTTCAGCCTTCAGCGATTCCTGATTCTTTTTATATGCCGCTTCAGCCTTTTTCAGCTGTTCCTCTGCGGCTATGCTCTTAGAATACAATTCTGTCAGTTTATCTTTTTGTGCCTGCTGTTTATCTTTCTGGGTTTGCTGTTCTTTTCTCTTTTCTTCTAAATCTTTTTTATTTTCTTCCAGAACTTCTTTTTCGCTTTCATACTGACGTTTAAGTTCAACAAGATTATCAATCATTTCATTATCATGATTTGCAACTCTCTTGACAAGCTCGATTTTCATGAGCATATCATAGAAATCTTTAGCACCGATAAGAATATCCGTATAGGAATCAGTACCGTTAATATACATCACACGAATACGCTTTTTAAAGTCCTCAACGCCTTGTTCAATTTCCTGTTGTTTTTGTTCAATATTTTTTTCGCTTTTTTCTATTTCTTTTGATAGATCTGAAATATCCTCGTTATATTTCTGGATAGTAACGTCATATTTTTCTATGGTTTTTTCAACCAAACTAATCTGTTCGTCAATATCCGCCTGCACCTGCTGTTCGGATTCAATGTCTTCCTGTGCTTCTTTTATCTTTTTATCCAGTGCTTCCTGTTGCTCTTCAAGTTTATCTATATCAGTCTGAGCCTTTTTTATTGCTGCAGCATTTTCCTTAGCTTCACTACTTGTTGCAGAAACGCTTTTTTCATTAACAATGCTATCTTTTCCGCCTGCCACAACAGTAACCGCAGTTATCAAAGCCAGCGAAAATGCAAGCATTTTTTTCATTAGTCCTGTTCTGCCCATAAATATATGACCTTTCCTTTCCTCAACTATGGAAAAAACCATGCACAATCTTCATTGAAATGGCATCTCTTCCAAAACAAATCCAAACTTACATAAGTCACTCAAATTTTTACACTTTTTTAAACAAGGCAGGACCAATCCAGTAAAAACTGACCAGCCTGCCCCAAATAATTCTCAATATTAAACTTTCAAATGCTTTCCGGTACTAATAGAGGTACCAACGGCACCGATAAACGCTCCTGCTATTATATACGAACCTGCAACATACCAGAACATATCCTTGAATGAATACAGAGATTTAACTCCAAGAACGCTCCAAAGCTGGAAATCGTCATTTAGGATATTGAAAATACCATCATAAGCAAATTGCGTAAGTAACAATGCACCCACTGCTGCCAAAACGCCCACTACCATACCTTCGATAAAGAAAGGTATTCTGATAAAGCTATTGGTCGCTCCCACATACTTCATTATATTTATCTCTTTACGTCTTGCAAACACGCTTGCTCTTGTTGTATTCGATATAATGATAAGGCAGACAATAATCAATGCAAGAATTATTGCTCCTGAAATAACAGTTACAACTCTTCTCAGGCTTATCAGCACATCTGCAAAAGCTGTAGGTGATTTTGTAGATTCAACGCTGTCGAATGTTTCAATCTGAGTTGTTGTTTCAGACATTTTCTCTATATCAACAACAGTAATCTTAAACGTATCCGGAAGCGGGTTATCATCGGCATACTGGAAGAAAGACTTTTCCTCTTCAGTCATATCGGAAAGCATATTCTCCCATGCTTTTTCCTTTGAATAAAATTCAACGGTTTTTATATTCGGTAATTTTTTCAGATGAGCTTCAAGTTCATTGATACCGTTCTTATCTGTATTATCTTTAATCTGAACGACTACTTCGCTTTTACCTTCGATTCCGCTGATGATTCTTGTAAGATTAATTGAAACAAGAACTGACATTCCAACCATCAGCAAAGAAACAAGCATTATACAGAATGAAGCGAAGGACATCATCCGGTTTTTCCAAATGCTTTTAATGCCCTGACCGGCAAGGTATCTGACACTACTTGCTTTCATTTGAACCTCCTATGAATTCATCAAATGCAATACAACCCTTATTGATATTAATGATTCGTCCGCCAAATGAACGTACCAAATCATGTTCATGGGTTACCATAAGTATTGTAGTACCGCATTCATTAATCCCCTTAAGCAGTTCAACAATTTCATAAGAAAGTGCAGGGTCGATATTACCGGTAGGCTCGTCCGCAATTATAAGCTGAGGATCGTTTACCAAAGCTCTTGCAAGAGCCACTCGCTGCTGTTCGCCGCCTGAAAGCTCGGTAGGATATGACTTTGCTTTGTGTGAAAGTCCCACCAGGCTGATAACATACGGGACTCTTGATTTTATATATTTTGCCGGAGCGTCAATTACTCTCAGAACAAATGCAACGTTTTCATACACTGTCATAGTAGGGATAAGTCTGAAATCCTGAAATACTACGCCAATAGTTCTGCGAAGCTTAGGTATTTTTCTTCTTTTCAGCTTACTCAGATTAAAGCCATTGACAATGACCGTACCGGAAGTAGCGTCGATTTCTTTAAGCACCAGCTTAATCAATGTTGATTTTCCGGCTCCCGAAGATCCTACAACAAATGCAAAATCACCGTCGTTTATTTTTAGATTAACAGAATTCAAAGCGTCTACTCCGCTGGCATAAGTAACGGACACGTCCTTAAATTCAACCATGTTAAATGCACCGCCTTTTAAGAGCTTCCCGCTCCGTGAATAACATCTGACAGTTTTTAGAATTTAACCGGATTAGCAGATAAATATTTCTTGACCATCAAAGCTATTTTAAAAATAATAGCGTGATCAAATTCTCTAAGGTCAAGGCCTGTCAGCTTTTTGATTTTCTCAAGTCTGTAAACAAGAGTATTTCTATGAACAAAGAGTTTTCTCGATGTCTCAGACACATTAAGATTGTTCTCAAAGAATTTCTGGATTGTAAACAAAGTCTCATGGTCAAGAGATTCAATAGAACCCTTTTTAAATACTTCCTTAAGGAATGTTTCGCAAAGAGTTGTAGGCAAATGATAAATAAGTCTTGCAATACCTAAATTATCGTAGGACACAATAATTTTATCAGTATCGAACACTTTTCCTACTTCAAGTGCTATCTGAGCTTCCTTAAATGAACGTGCCAAATCACGCACTCCCTCAACAACAGTTCCGATGCCTACGTTTACTCTTGTATAGAACTCACTGCTGAGAGTATCTGAAATAGATCTTGCCAATTTTTCAAGATCGCGTGTTTCAATTTCCTCGGAGACTTCTTTAACAAGAACAATATCCGAATCGGTAATGTTAAATACGAAATCCTTATTCTTATCAGGGAAAAGATTCTGAATTACATCAAAAGCGGAAACATCATTAGAAGACAAAATTCTTATAAGAAGCACTACTCTTGAAATATCGGAGCTGAAATGAAGCTCTCTTGCTTTGACCTGAATATCTCCCGGAAGAACATTATCAAGAACAACGTTCTTTATAAAATTATTCCTGTCGTATTTTTCATCATAATACTGCTTAATGCTGGCAAGGGATATTGCAAGTATACTTGCATACTTTGCCGCCACCTCATCGGTACCTTCGACAAAAACGGCATAATCCGGTTTCATATGAACTCCGAAGGGTTTATATGTATAACCGTCACGCACGAAAATGTCGTGTGAATCGCTCAAATCCAAGGAAACAAATTCATTTGTGGAACCTACCTGTGCAAGTTCAGAGCAAGCAATAATCGTAGCGGTATCGTCGATTACTCCGATAACGCAATCAATAGTATCTCTCATCTGATGCACTACGCTTTGAAACAATCTGTTGGACATAAAACAATCCCCTTTACCTGCAAAATTTAACGATAATAAATTCTTATACATTACCTATATACTAACATTATAACAAAAAACAAATAATTTTGCAAGCCTTTTATAGTAAAAATGTTCAATAACTTTATATGACGTACAACCGGTAACAAAACGCTCTTAGTTATTACAAATTGTAACATATTTTTCAGCCTATGTTGTGAACTTTTTGTTAATTCATGCAATTTGAGCATGGTTATTTATGGAGTTATCTGCAATTTGCATAAAATATCGTCAGACATTATTACAAAGCTATTGCAAAAAAGTAAAAAAAATGATATAATATCAAATAAATATCTATGAAAGGTGCTTACACAATGAAGCAATTTCTCGAAGCAGGAAAAATCGTATCGGTTTTCGGAATAAGAGGAGAAGTAAAAGTACAGCCTTGGTGCGACTCCCCTGAATTTCTATGCCAATTTGACACCCTTTATTATAAAAGCGGCACTCCTGTAAAGATTCTTCGTTCCAGACGTTCAAAGAACATAGTGGTAATGAAAATAGAAGGAGTTGACACGGTCGAGGAGGCACAAGCCATCAGAAACCGTATTCTATACATGAACAGAGACGATGTAGAACTGGAACAAGGCAGTTATTTTATTCAGGATCTGATAGGTCTTACGGTTATTGATGCCGACACCGACAAGGTTTACGGTAAAATCTCCGATGTTACAGAAACCGGCGCCAATGATGTTTATCACATAAAAAGCGACGACGGTACTATGTACTATATCCCGGCAATACCACAGGTTATAATTAATATTGACTTTGCTTCAGAAAAAATGATTATACGGCCTCTTGAAGGACTATTCGACTAAAAACGTGAATACTTTTTTCACGAACGAAAGGAAGATTTCTGCCTGAAAAGGCATATTATTAATATGAGAATAGATATTGCTACTCTTTTTCCTGACTTATTGGAAAATTATCTGAATGAAAGTATAATCGGCAGATCCCGTGCAAAAAATATCTTTGAGGCATATTGCCACAATATCCGTGATTATTCTGAGGACAAACACAGAAGAGTCGACGACACGCCTTACAGTGAACGCCAGGGAATGCTTATGCAGGCTCAGCCCATTTATCGCTGCTGGCAGGACGTATGTAACACAACCCGAAGTCAGCCACATGTTATATACATGTCTCCTCAGGGAAAAACACTTACACAGCAGCGATGCAAGGAACTTTCTCAGCTAAACAGCATATTTATATTATGCGGGCATTATGAAGGAGTGGACAACCGTATAATAGAAAAAATTGTGGATGAAGAAATCTCCATAGGAGATTATGTTCTGACTGGCGGAGAACTTCCGGCATTGGTTCTGGTTGACAGCATAGTACGTATGCTTGAAGGGACTCTTTCCAGCGAAGCTTGTTATACAGATGAAAGTCACTATAACGGATTGCTTGAATATCCTCAATATACTCGTCCCGAAACTTGGGAGGGAATGACTGTTCCGTCGGTTTTATTATCCGGTCACCATGCAAACATAAAAAAATGGAAACACGAACAGTCTTTAATTATCACTCAGAAAAAACGTCCTGATTTAATTAAAAATATTAAACTTTCTGATGAAGATTTAGACATTTTAAACAAAGCAAAATAAATGAAAAATAGAATTTTCTTTATTCAAAAACTTTTTCAACAGTCAAATGTTAAAAAATGTTGTGTAATTTGTTTCAAGTGTTGAAAATTAATTGTATGATTTGCACAATCAACAAGCAATTCTTTTGGTGTTTATGAGTAAAACATGAGAAAATACAAAAAAAATTGCGGTTTGTGAATTATTATCGTTGACTAATCGAAGGTTGTCTTGTATAATATATGATAGTTACAATGATATACAATTTCATTGCAAAAATAAACCATGTAATTTTTATGATTGGAGAGATTGGTATGTTCGTAAAAGATGTAGTAGTACAGAATCAAGTCGGCTTACACGCTCGTCCGGCAACTTTTTTCATTCAGAAGGCTAATGAATTCAAATCATCAATCTGGATTGAAAAAGAAGAAAGAAGAGTAAACGCTAAAAGTCTTCTGGGTATTCTTTCTCTTGGAATTGTCGGCGGTACAACTATCAGAATTATTGCTGACGGTGCTGACGAAGAGCAGGCTGTTCAGGGACTGGTTGATTTAGTTGACAGTGGTTTTTCTGAAGATGCAAGATAAGAATTAAATAATATACGAAGAACGTCTGCATATGATGCAGACGTTCTTTTTTATTTGTCAGGAGCAGGAGGATTTGCAAAAGGATATATTTGCTGATAATTATCGAAATCATCACTTGTAAGATCAGCACCGTTAGGGATTAATCCCGTACAGTCGCCCCATGAAGAAGCAGGGTTATAGTAATCCAGGATTTCACCACGCATATCTTTTTCATTTTTTCGGTAGGCTTTTGCACATTTCTGAAGCTCCTCAAATGTTCGGATATCCTTATCCTGCAAGTGTCTTTGAACTTCCGGAGACAAGGTATTATAAAATTCGTTGCTTGAGATATCCTGATCCAGCAAATCGGACAAGCAAAGATGAATATTTTCCTGCATATCGGTTCTCCTTTACTGATAATAGACTTTCGTCTTATTTAGTATACCCGAAAAGCAGATCAATCTATATTCCAATTTAATCATAAATTTTTGCTTAAAAAAA
>JBJERB010000018.1:16556-21475 GCA_051882055.1 Oscillospiraceae bacterium | reverse complement strand
TTTATTTTTCATTTAATTCTTTTCGTATTCGCTTTCTGTCGGGACAGTATTTTTCAACAAGCTCCCAGAAATCTTTACTGTGATTCATATGCTTTAAATGGCAAAGCTCGTGTATTGCCACATATTCAAGACATTCCGGCTTGCGGTAAATTATATCAAAGTTTATGGATATATTTCCTTCCGATGAACAGCTTCCCCAACGGCTTTTCATTCTTTTTACCGTAATTTTCTGAGGATAAAGCCCCGTTTTTTCACAAAGCCTTTTAAATGTATCGTTAATTTTGTTTACCGCAAAATCTGTTATCAGCTTATTTACCGAAATGATAATTCTTTCTTTGGGAGTATTTTCATTCACAGAAACAATAATGTTGTCATCTTCAAAATAAGGTTCGGAATATATATCCGTTTTGACAAGACGTAAAGTATATGTTTTTCCCAGTAGGCTTATAGATTCCCCGTTTTCGTATGTGCAAAACCCATGAGGCTTTTGAGTTGCGTTAAGATTTTTCTTAATCCATTCTGCCTTGGAAAGTAAAAATGAAAAGGCTTTGTCCTTTGGCTCTCCATAGGGAATCTTCAGTATAACCTTGCCGTCTTTTACACAAAGATACATGTTCTTTCTGTCACCTATGTCAAGTATAAAATCAAGAACAGATCCGTCCTCAAGGCTGATCTGTTCTTTTGTTATGCTGTATTTTTTCATGGCTTTTTCCATTTAGTTCAATGGTTCTGACTGGAGGTAACCGCTCCACAGATATCCTGTTTTAGGTCCGTCAATATTTACAAAGTATATCTTCCAATATCCGTTGTCCAGCTTTTCAAGCACTGTGACTTCTACATTGGGTGACATGCAGACAATATTTTCAGAATCCTTGGAAGGCTCGGTATGAAGATTTGCATATTCGGTTACATATGCTTTTTCTCCGTCCTCAGAAATGCTGCTGTCTGATTTACTGCTGTTTGCAGACGAATCATCTGATTTCTTTGTGGTAGAAGAGCTTCCATTTGAGTCCTCGGATTTTGTGGTTTTCACAGTTTTTGATGTGATATCCGTGTTGATTGTACCGGTATAAACATCTTCGGGGATATCCATATCATTGCTGGAAAACAGTCCTTTTGCAGCAAAAAACACAACACAAAGTATTAGTACAGTAAGTACGATCACTCCGCTTACCTTGAATCTTTTTGAACTGACTTTAGACTGATTATCGGGTATATCAGGCGGTCTGTTTACCATTTTTTATTATCTCCTTATTAAATGAAACACAAATAAAACAAAATTCCCTGCTATATTACATATTATATCTGTATTTTCGCCATTTGTCAACTTGACTTACGGCAATACCGATATGACTTTTTTGTAGACTATTCTCATAAATACAATCGAGCAGGCAAGTGAAGCGACTTCTGACACTACAAAAGCCCACCAGACATAGTCCACATTTGAATAATTTGTAAATTTGGATATGCTAAAAGCCAACGGCAGAAGCACAATCATATTACGTGCCATTGATATAAGCATAGAGAAAACGCTGTGTCCAAGGGACTGTAAAGCCGCCGTTATAATAATATCTGCTCCGGCAAATAAAAAGCTTGAACTTATTATTTTAAGAGCAACCACGCCGATTCTAAGCATATTGTCGGAGGCGTCAAACATTCTGAGCAGTGTATCAGGCATTAACTGCATTGTAAGCAAGCCTGCAGCCATTATAACCGTGGCATAAATGATACCGTATTTCAGAGTGTCGGTTACACGCTTTTTGCGTCTTGCACCGTAGTTATAGGACATAATAGGAATAAGCCCGTTGTTAAGTCCGAAAATGGGCATAAATACAAAGCTCTGAAGTTTAAAATAAGCACCCATAACAGCCTGTGCGGTATCGCTGTAATTGCTCAGTATCTTGTTCATGCCGAATGTCATTACAGATGTTATTGATTGCATGATTATTGACGGCACGCCCACTGCATAGATTTTTTTGATTATTTTTATATCAGGGCGAAACCGCCGCATATTGATATTAATTTCTTTGTTTATTTTTATATTGAATATAAGTCCTAAAATCATTGCGGAGATCTGACCTGTTACGGTTGCGGCGGCAGCTCCGGCGACTCCCATTTCGGGGAAAGGTCCAAGCCCGAAAATAAGCACCGGGTCAAGGACAATGTTTATTATTGCTCCTATTCCCTGTGTGTACATTGAATACATGGTTTTTCCCGTTGCCTGTAAAAGTCTTTCACAGGTAAGCTGACCGAATATTCCTATGCTTAAAAGAGTGCAGATTCTCATGTATTTCACGCCGTAATTTACAATATCCCCATTGGAAGACTGTGCAGAAAAGAATATTCTTGTGAAAAACAGTCCGAAAATTACAAACAAAGCATAGTTAAAAAAGGTAAGAAATATGCCGTTTCGTGCAGCCTTATTTGCACGGTCAAAATTCTTTTCTCCCAAGGATTTTGAAAGCAGAGCATTAATTCCCACACCTGTTCCTGCACCTAAAGCAATCATAAGATTTTGTATTGGAAAAGCCAGAGAAACCGCAGTAAATGCACTTTCATTGATTTTGGACACAAAAATGCTGTCCACGATATTATACAAAGCCTGAATGATCATGGAAATCATTATAGGCAGAGACATAGACAGCAGAAGTTTATTTATGGGCTGTACGCCCATTTTATTTTCTTTAACCGCCGGGTTCATTTATTATACAATCCTTTCATAAAAGCGAAAAATATATACAACCGTTTTATTATAGCATATACGATATCATATATCAAGGGCTAATTACGCTTTATAAAGAATTTTGTCAGAGCCATAAGCTCCCTGAGCCAATAAATGAATAAAAATCTCGGCTCGGTCTGAGCGGAAAGGGCATATGTCTTGATTTTCATGCGTTTTGCAATAAGGCTTGCACGGTATTGATGAAAACCGTCGGTAACAATGGTGATTTTATTGGGGAAACCCAATTCAGCTGCGATTTCAGAGGAAAATTTAATATTTTCCCAAGTCGAGACGGATTTGTATTCTTTTATGATTCTGTCCGATTGGATTCCTTTGTTTATGAGGTAATC
Source organism: Oscillospiraceae bacterium (assembly GCA_051882055.1). GTDB lineage: Bacteria > Bacillota > Clostridia > Oscillospirales > Ruminococcaceae > FB2012. The sequence goes on along the minus strand of JBJERB010000018.1, from coordinate 18,403 downwards.
CTGCATGGCCTGAGCTTCGGAGACTGTTTCATCAGTCCCTTTTCCTCCCGAAACAATACAAATAGCAGACGGGTTTTCATTCATGTATTCAAAAGCCGTATCCAACCTGCGGCGAAGCATTCTTGTGGGATTTGTGCCCTTTATTCGGCAGCCCAGCACTACAAGAATATTTACTGAATCGGGATAATTACGCTGTGCTTTTATCATGAGTACTGTTAAAACAGCGGCATATGAAGTAATAAGAATTAAAAGCATTATAACGGCAGTAATGAATGTTATTCCCAAAGCGGAACGTGAAAAATTTGAAACCGAGTTTAATATTTCTTTATAGTAAGCTGTTGAAGCGAACATTATGACCGATAAAAATATTCCTGCAAAATTCCCTGAGCGTATTCTTGGAAATGATGAGAAAAAGTATGTCATGAAAACAATTTCTAATGCAAAAATAATGCTAATTACAGTCATTTCAGAATTCCTTTCATAGCTTTAGGAAAAATTATATGTTGTTGTCTGAATTATAGCATAGGTCAGATATCAAGTCAACCGTACTTATAAATAGATTTTTTCGTGGCTTTTTGAATATGTAATGTATTTTCCGTTGACAAATATATTTGCGTATGATAAAATGTTTTCAGGAAAGCTTTATGTAAGCTAAATTCTAAAATAGGAGGATAATAAAATGAATGATGTTAAAATTTCCGATTCGATAGTTTATGTGGGTGCAAGCGACAGAACTATTGATTTGTTTGAAAGTCAGTATGTTGTACCTAACGGCATGGCATATAACTCTTATGTGATCCTTGACGACAAGGTTGCGGTTATGGATACAGTTGATGAGAGAGTTTCCGATATATGGTTTGAAAATCTTGATAAGGTTTTGGATGGACGTAATGTGGATTATCTGGTCGTTCAGCATATGGAGCCGGATCATTCGGCTAATATACAAAAGCTTGCCGAGAAATATCCCGATATGAAAATTGTGGGCAATGCAAAGACTTTTGTTATGATGTCACAGTTTTTTGACTATGATTTTACAAGCCGTCAGGTTGTCGTTAAAGAAGGAGATGTTCTCGAACTGGGTTCACATACTCTTCAGTTTGTTATGGCTCCTATGGTTCATTGGCCGGAGGTTATGGTGACTTATGAAAAGAGCGAAAAAGTCCTTTTTGCAGCTGACGCTTTCGGAAAATTCGGAGCTATGGACGCCGATGAGGACTGGGCTTGCGAAGCAAGACGCTATTATTTTAATATTGTAGGAAAATACGGCGTTCAGGTACAGGCTTTGCTGAAAAAAGCTGCATCACTTGAAATCAAAATGATTTTACCTCTTCACGGTCCAATTTTAAAGGATAATCTTGGATATTATATAGATAAATACAATACATGGTCCAGCTATACCCCTGAAGATAAGGGAGTACTTGTAGCATATGCTTCAATTCACGGAAATACAGCAAAAGCCGCTGAAAAGCTGGGCGAAATGCTGAAAGAAAAAGGCGTTGAAAAGGTAGTAGTAAGCGATCTTTCCCGTGAGGATATGGCAGAAGTTATTGAAGACGCATTCCGTTATGACAGAATGATCGTCATGTCGTCTTCATATGACGGCGGAGTTTTCCCGGTAATGCAGGATTTCCTGCTTCATTTGCAGGCTAAAGGATATCAGAAAAGGACTGTGGCAATCGTACAGAACGGTTCATGGGCTCCTTCGGCAGGTAAGGTAATGAAAGGTATTATTGATACTTTGAAGGATATTGATTTGATTGAGAATATGGTTACAATCAAGTCTTCATTAAAGCCTGATTCTGAAGCGGCACTTGAAGAGCTTGCAGAGGTTATGGCAAATAAATAAT
>JBJERB010000018.1:0-16456 GCA_051882055.1 Oscillospiraceae bacterium | reverse complement strand
CCTGATTCTGAAGCGGCACTTGAAGAGCTTGCAGAGGTTATGGCAAATAAATAATTGAATATTGCAAAATATGCAAGGGGCTGTTGCACAGTCATAAAATCTTAACAAGTTCGGGCGACCAAAGGTCGCCCCTATATTTTAAAAAACGTAAATACGCATATAAAGAATGGGCGGTCTTTGACCGCCCATTTGATTTTATGAATTGTTCTGTTGTGACGGACAGGTTACGCCGTGACCCTATAATTTCTAACCTCTAACTTCTAACATCTAACATCTAACATCTAACTTCTAACCTCTAACCGCTCAAATCGGGACGTCGAGGACGCCGTCCCCTACTTAACTGCGTGGTTGATTGCCGAAAGAAGAGCGTTTACCGATGAAACGATAATGTCCGTATGCTTTCCTGCTCCCCATACCATCTTGTCGCTGACTGAAATGCCTACATATGATACGGCTTCGGAGGTGGAATGACGCTCAAGAGCGTGTTCTGTATAAACTTCGATTGTAAAATCAAGTCCCAGAGCTTCTTTAAGTGCATTGGCAACTGCGTTAAGTCTTCCGTTTCCGGTTGCCTGATATACAGCTTTTCCCTTGCCATCAATTTCAATGGTTACATTAGCTGTAATTTCTCCGTTTTTCTGCTGAACGTAGTGGGCTTCGGGAACGTTGACAGGAGTTTTGATATTTAGATAGTTCTGTTTGAAAATATCGAAAATTTCCTGTGGCATAAGCTCTTTGTGCAGATGGTCGGATACGCTCTTGATTGCATAGCCGAAGTTTTCTCTCATCTTAGGCGGCAGATCGTAACCGAATTTATGCTCCATAAGATAACCGATTCCGCCCTTGCCTGACTGGGAATTGATTCGGATAACGTCCCCTTCGTATTCTCTGCCGACATCCTTGGGGTCGATAGGCAGATATGGTACTGTCCAGTGGTCGGGATCTTTTTCAGCACGCCATTTCATACCCTTTGCAATAGCATCCTGATGAGAACCTGAAAATGCGGCGAATACCAAACGTCCTGCATATGGACTTCTTTCGTAAACTTTCATTCTTGTAACACGTTCATATATCTCAACAAGCTTAGGCATATCCGAGAAGTCAAGCTCCGGATCGACGCCGTGAGTAAACATATTCATTGCCAGCGTTACAATGTCAACATTTCCGGTTCTTTCACCGTTGCCGAAACAGGTTCCTTCGATTCTGTCCGCTCCTGCAAGCAAGCCTAATTCAGAGTCGGCAACCGCACAGCCTCTGTCATTGTGAGGATGAAGAGATACGATAATATTTTCTCTGTTGTGAAGAGTATCGCACATGTATTCTATCTGTGAAGCATAAACGTGTGGCATAGACATTTCAACAGTTACGGGGAGATTAATAATAACCTTGTTGTCGGGAGTCGGCTGCCAGATATCAATAACTGCATTGCATATTTCTGCTGCAAATTCCATTTCGGTTCCCGTAAAACTTTCAGGTGAATATTCAAATGTTATATTGCCTTTAGCGTGCTTTTTATATTCATTGCAAAGCTTTGCACCGTCGGTAGCAATTTTAATGATTTCTTCCTTGGATTTGCGAAACACCTGTTCCCTCTGAGCTACGGAAGTTGAGTTGTAAAGATGAACCACAGCGTTCTTTGCACCGTCTATTGCTTCAAATGTTTTTTTGATAATATGTTCTCTGGACTGGGTGAGGACCTGAATGCGAACGTCGTCGGGAATCATATTCTTTTCAATCAAGGTACGGCAGAATTCAAATTCCGTTTCAGAAGCTGCCGGGAAACCGATTTCAATTTCCTTGAAGCCTATTTTAACTAAGTGAGCGAAAAATTCAAGCTTTTCCTCCAGATTCATTGGAATAATAAGTGCCTGATTTCCGTCACGAAGGTCTACGGAACACCACATGGGAGCGTGGTCGACATACTCCTTTTCAGTCCATTTCATACATTTAACGGGAGGCATAAAATAACCTCTCTGATACTTTTCAACGTTTTTCATTTGACTTCCTCCTTAACTAAAAACTTATAAATTATATTTATATATTTAATTTACTGTAATAAAAAAAGCCCGTCTCTTATTCAAGAGACGAGCGAATCACCCGTGTTACCACTCTCATTCATGTAAGATTTGCATCTTACACCTCATTAGCATCAATTAATGCGTATCTCTGTAACGGGAGAATCCCGTGTGAAGCTACTCAAATCTTTTCGCCGCACCCGCTCAAGGATGAGTTATTACGAAATTCACACGCTGTCTTACACCAACCGACAGCTCTCTTTGCCGTAAAAATCCGCTTTTTTTCCTGTCAAAGCATTTAAAATATTGTCATAATTATATTCTACTTTTAATTCTTTGTCAAGAGTGTTAATAAATTATTTACATTTCTTGCTTTGCTAAAATTAAGAAATATATAAGATTTACATTGTTGACAAACAAAATGCATAGAAGTATAATATATACAAATTAAAAAATAATACAAAAATCGTTTTTAGGAGACAGACAATTGAAAGAGAATAACGTATTGAAACAGGTTATTGTTATTACTGTAACTGCATTGGTTTCAGTTATGATTTTCGGCGGTATAATCAATATAAAGAAAGAATACCGAAAGGCATATAATGTTCCGCCGTTAACTGTTGAACAGATACAAAAAGCCGATGTGTCTCATGCAAATAAGCTGATGATCGTTGCACATCCGGATGACGAGCTTCTTTGGGGCGGAGGACATCTTATGGACGGAGGTTATCTTGTTTTATGCGTAACAAGAGGTTATGACGCAGCTCGAGCGGAAGAATTCAGAAAAGTTGTGGAAGCGTCGGGAAACCAACCGCTTATAATGCCATATCCTGATAAGGTAGCCGGTCGGCGTGATAACTGGAGTAAGATTTATTCAAAAATTGAAAAGGATTTAAAACTGACAGTGGATTATAAAAACTGGGATATGATTGTAACTCATAACCGTAGGGGAGAATACGGACATATACATCACAAGATGATTCACACAATGGTTACGGATATATATAAAGAACAAAATAATAAAGATACCGATCTGTATTTTTTCGGAAAGTATTATCGTAAATCCAAAACAGGAAAAGAAAAAAACAATCTTGTAAAAATGAGCGATGACAGAATAGAATTTAAAAATAATCTTAAATCATATTATCAGTCTCAGAAGCGTGTAGTTGACCATTTGTGGCATATGTCGGAATATGAAATGTGGGAAAAATACGGCGGCGGAAATGATTTCGCCGATGTGTAGAGCATAGGTGAAAAGGTGATGGGGAAAAAATTTAGAATTGAAAAGAAGCATTTATGCCGGTTAGGCATTTTGCTTGGATTATATGCTTTAATAGTTATACTGTTAATGCGGTTTAAGTATGCTTACGGTTCGGAACTTGATTGGAACGGTCAGCATTATGCGATCCCTGATTATTTCAGGAAGCTGTTTTATGAAACGGGAGAGCTTTTTCCCAGCTTCGCTCCAAATATCGGCGGGGGAGAAAATATATATTATTTGTCTTACTATGGACTTTATTCGCCCATAATTCTGTTTTCATATTTTTTGCCGTTTGTGAAAATGTCAACATATATTCAAGCGGTAAGTATTATAGGAATTGCAGTTGACATTGTTCTTTTTTACATATTTATAAACAGAAAATTCAATCCGAATACATCGTTTATTCTCAGCTTTCTGTTTATGTTCTCAAACTGTCTTATTTTCCATAGTCACAGGCATATTATGTTTGTGAATTATATGCCGTTTTTGCTTCTCGGACTTATGGCTGTAGAAGATTATTTTACAAAGGGCAGGAATATGAGAATCGCTGTATACAGCTTCCTTATAATACTTTGCAGCTATTATTTCAGTATCCCTGCATTGTTGGCTATGACGGTTTACGGAGTGTATTGTTATATTAAGACCAACGGGAAAATAGTTTTAAGGGATTTCATTTCCTGCGGTGCAGGCTTTGCGTTAAGAATAATTATAGGAATTATGATGGCAGGAGTTTTGCTTCTTCCGACTCTGGCGGTAATGCTGGGAGGACGTGACGGAACTAATTCTTCTGTTAAGTTATCACAGCTGCTGCCTAAAGTATCTTTGAATTTTATTACGGGGGATCATTATTCCTTGGGCTTGTCCTGTTTTCTTATAACAGCTTGCATAATCGGCATTATGTCAAAGGATAAGGCAAGAAGATTCCTGTGTATTGTTATGGCACTGCTTATAAGCTGTCCTGTTTTTGTATTCGCTTTGAATGCAGGAATGTATATTGACGCAAAGGTGCTTATTCCGTTTATGCCTTTAGGGGTTGTCATTATAGGCGACGCATACAAAGATTTGATATCCGGTGATTTTAGATTCAGACCTGTGCTGATTGCAACGGTTATTGCTTTGTTGTGGGGAATTGTTGCGTTTGAGGGAAAATCTAATGTAAAAATATGTGCCTATATTGATTCTGCTGTTTTGACAGTATGTTTAATTTGCTTTTGGAAATTCAGAAAAAAGGTCTTTCTGAAAATTGCGATGCTGGGCGTCACCTGTATATCCATGCTTGTTTCAAACTTTTCCGACTCAATGCCGGAATTGGCAGAAGTGAATAATAACAACTCGGAGAATATAAATTCTCTTGCCGAATATGTTGCCGGGGACGAAGATCCGGTCAGAACATCAAATATGATTAACAGATCCAAAACTGTAAATATAATTTATAATACAGGTTTTTATTCATCGTCAATTTATTCTTCTCTCCATAATGAAGATTATAATAATTTTTATTTTAATGAGATAAAAAATGAAAATGAATTTCGTAATTCTGCTTTGACTACTGAATCTGAAAATCTGTTGTTTAAGGCTTTGATGGGCGAGAAATATATCATTTCAGATGTTGATAATGTTCCCACAGGATATGAAAAGATAAAAACTTCGGGGAATATAAGCCTTTATAAAAACGATAATGTCCTTCCTGTGGGGTATGTATGCAGTGATACCATGAGCGAAGAAGAGTACAAAAAATTGGACTATCCTCAGAATATTGAAGCATTAATTAAATATGTTATAATCCTCGAAGATACCGAAAGTGATTTTGTTTCCGAAATTCAGGACACCGGACATTTAAAGCTTGAAAACGGCAATTATATTACCGAATACGGCGAAGAATATTCGGTAAAAGCGGAAGAATCTTTTAAATGTACCGTGCAGCTTAACAAGCCTTTGACAAAAAATCAGGTGCTTTTACTTAGATTCGATGTGGATAATTCAGAGAAGAGAATAAAAAATGACGCAAGAATTTCGGTCAACGGAATACAGAACACTCTGACATCTCCGGGCTGGAAATATTTTAATAACAACAATAGCTTTGAGTATGTTATAACTACCGGGGGAAAAGATGAGATAAAAGATATTGAGTTTGAGTTTTCCGACGGAATATACAAGGTGGGAAGTATTGAATCTTATGTAATGGATTATCCGGATGTAAATGAAAATGTTGATGAGCTAAAGATTGATAAAGACAAATCTCACGGGGACGTTATTGAAGGAACCGTGAATTGCTCAGATGACGGTTGGTTCAACTTATCAATACCCTATGACAAGGGATTTGCCATTACTGTAGACGGTGAAAAACAAGAATATCAAAAGACGGACACGGCTTTTATAGGCTTCCCGGTCAGCAAAGGAGAACATGTTATAAAAATCGTTTTTACTGCTCCGTTGCTTAAGCAAGGTAAAATAGTTTCAACAGCAGGTTTGATTCTGTTTATAATAACAGCGATTATCGAAGTCTTTTTGAGGAAGAGAAAAAGTGTAAGATCTTAAGTGTTGGAATATCTGAATAAATTAAATCAATACATAAAACGAACCTAAGGCAGCTGCTAAAGGTTCGTTTCTTAATTCGCTTGAAATTTTACCGGCATGACCAAATATGAAAATTAAAACCTATTCTCATATCTTGCTATTTATTATCGTATGTAACATGTTATTTACAAACGTATAAATGTATTTAGTATAAATTGCAATAAACTATTGACTTTTTGGTGGGGTTAGTGTATAATATCAACAGAAAACTTTAAAGCATTAAATTGTTTTAAAACAAAGGAGTAATTATAATGAAAAAGTTTGTAAAAAGAATGACTTGCATTGCTCTTTCAGTAGCAATGGCATCGGTAAGTATGGCAAGCTGTACAAGCAAAGACGATGACAGTAAATCAGCTGAGGATAAAACTTATAAAATAGGTATCTGCCAGCTGGTACAGCATGAAGCTCTTGACGCTGCAACAGAAGGCTTTAAGGAAGCTCTGAAAGAGAAGCTGGGAGATAAGGTTACTTTTGATGAGCAGAATGCTTCCGGAGAAGCAACAAACTGTACAACAATCTGTTCAAAGTTTGTTTCCGATAAGGTTGACCTTATTCTTGCAAATGCTACAGGTGCTTTGACCGCAGCAGCTCAGGCAACAGCTGATATTCCGATCGTTGCAACATCAATCACAGATTATGCTACAGCTCTTGATATCAAAGACTGGACAGGAAAGACAGGCTTTAATGTAACAGGTACATCTGACCTTGCTCCTCTCGCAGATCAGGCTAAGATGATTAAGGAACTTGTTCCGGACGCTAAAAAAGTCGGTATTATTTATTGCTCCGCTGAGAACAATTCAAAATATCAGGCTACAGAAATCACTAAGTCTCTGACAGAGCTTGGACTTGAAGCTACTGAATATACTTTCGTTGATACAAATGATGTAACAGCTGTAACTAAACAGGCTGCTTCAGAATGTGATGTAATCTTTGCACCTACAGACAACACAGTTGCTTCAAACGGACCTGCAATCAATAACGTTCTTGAACCTGCAAAGATTCCGCTTATCGCAGGCGAAGAGGGAATTTGTCAGAAGTGCGGTATAGCAACACTTTCTATTTCTTATCATGATATTGGTTATAAAGCCGGCGAAATGGCATATGAGATTCTCGTAAACGGAAAGGATCCGGGAGATATGGAAATTGAATATGCAAAGGATCTTACAAAGAAATATATGCCTGAACGCTGCAAAGAGCTTGGAATTACAGTTTCTGAAGATTATACAGCTATTGAAGCAGAATAATCAGTAAATCTACATAAAAGTCAAAAGCGATAAGCTCGTTCTTATCGCTTTGACATTTTTAAGGAGAGAATAATTAATATGTTGGAGTTTCTGCAATCACTTCCGTCCCCGATAGCACAAGGTATGATTTGGGGTATTATGGCAATCGGCGTATACATAACATTTAAGATACTTGATTTTGCCGATCTTACCGTAGACGGTTCATTTGCAACAGGCGGAGCTGTTTTGGTAGTGCTTACTACAGGCGGAATGAACATTTACCTTGCATTGTTTGTAGCCTTTTTGGCAGGATGTCTTGCCGGTCTTGCTACAGGTTTTTTTCATACGAAATTCGGTATTCCTGCAATCCTTTCGGGAATACTGACTCAGCTTGCTTTGTATTCTATCAATCTGAGAATTATGAGCGGAAAAGCAAATACGCCGATCAACTGGCGTAATTACAATCTTATTGTTTCCTCAAAAACCGACGAACTTCCTATGACGATTTTGGTTTGCATTATATTCAATATTCTGATCATCGGAATCCTTTATTGGTTTTTCGGAACAGAGCTGGGACATTCAATTCGTGCCACAGGTTCAAATCAGGCAATGGCAAGGGCAAACGGTATTAATACAAATACCCGTAAAATCATAGGACTTGTGATTTCAAACGGTTTGGTAGCAGTTTCAGGCGGTTTATTGGCTCAATTTAACGGAAATGCCGATATCAATATGGGACGAGGTGCTATCGTTATCGGTCTTGCAGCAGTTATTATAGGTGAAGTAATCTTTTCAAAGATATTCAAGAATTTTGCATTGCGTCTGCTTTCGGCAGTTATCGGTGCAATAATATACTATATAGTAATTGCGGCAGTTCTTAAGATGGGATTGGATGCAAATGACCTCAAGATGTTCTCTGCAATCGTAGTTGCACTCTTCCTTGGAATACCATTCTGGAAATCAAAGATTTCATCAAAGCGTGTAAAAACTGAAAAGGCAGGTGCTGAGAATGCTTAAAATCGAGGGAGTATATAAAACTTTTAATCCCGGTACAATCAATGAAAAAAAGGCATTGAACGGTATAGATCTCACATTGAATGAAGGAGATTTTGTAACTGTAATCGGCGGTAACGGAGCCGGAAAATCAACATTGCTGAATATGATCACGGGAGTTTATCCTGTTGATTGCGGCAACATAATTGTAGACGATGTTAATGTTACAAAAATGCCTGAATATAAGCGTGCCAAATATTTCGGACGTGTTTTCCAGGATCCGATGACGGGTACGGCAGCAGATATGGAAATTGCCGAAAATCTTGCTTTGGCAGCAAGACGCGGGAAACCCAGAACATTGAAAAACGGTATAACAAAAAAGGAAAAAACACAATTCAAAGAGCTTTTGAAAATGCTTGATCTGGGGCTTGATGACAGACTTACATCAAAGGTGGGACTTCTATCGGGAGGTCAGCGTCAGGCGATAACACTGCTTATGGCAACTATCAATCATCCAAAACTTTTGCTTCTTGATGAACATACAGCGGCTCTTGACCCTCAGACGGCTGCAAAGGTTTTGAGCATTACCGATGAGCTTGTAAAAAAAGATAACATAACAACGTTAATGATTACTCATAATATGAAGGACGCAATTCGTCTGGGTAATCGTCTGATAATGATGAACAACGGACGTATAATTTACGATATATCCGGAGAGGAAAAGAAAAAGCTTCATGTTTCCGATCTGCTTGAATTGTTTAATAAGGCAAGCAACGGTGAATTCGCAAATGACAGAATGTTATTGTCATAGCACAGGATTAATGCAGGTTTGAGGATATTTTCAGCCTACATTAAAAAAGCTCTCCTATAAACAGCCGAATAACACTGTTTATTGCACGCAATCGTGCAATAATGAAGAGAATGTTCAAAATTAAATATTAAAATTAATGTTTTGCACAATAATTGCACAGACTCTTTATGCAAAACGTCAATGACTGATTACCGCCTGAGCGTTAATATCGTTCAGGCGGTTGTTTTTATAATACATATTCCATTTGTACGTCAAACGGCTCGTTTTCAGCAATTTCACGGTTAATCTCCTCTGCGTTAACGCAGCCCAGTTTGCGGTATGCCGCCTGACTTTCCTTTGACGAATGTGCTGAAATATACAGCTTTTCAGCTCCTAATAGTTTTGCTTCACGGCAGATTGCTTTGAAAAGATCGGTGCCTATGCCCATTCTGCGAAATGGCTGTGAAACGTGAAAAAGCACAAGCTCAGAGTACTGTTTTTTACTGCCAAACAGTATATTTGAGAGCACTATGTATCCCACAATCTTTTCGTCCAAAAAAGCACCGTATGCCGTCCATTCCGAACCAAGGAGTTTGCAGATCGAAGCGGCAATCTCTCTGCGTTTTTTTAGATCCCAGTCCTCAATAAATTCATTGGCGACTAATTTCCATTCCTCGCCCACAAACCGCCAACATTCTTTTACTTCCTGATATCTTATAAAATCATCAAGAGAATTTACGTTGAAGTTCTTACCTGTTAGCTTTTCAATGACAATATTGTTCATAAATACCTTCTTTCGTGTATAAAAAAGTGTTCCCGAAAAATCGAAAACACTTGGATTTCTTATTCACAAAATGATGTTAAAAAAGTAAATGTGAATGATAGAAGTTTCCGATTTTTCGGTTACGAATATTCATATCATTCACCTTCTTTCATATTTGTAAAAGTGAAATATGGGCAATTTCAAAGCAACCTTATACCGATAAAGTAAATAAACATATCAAATTGTCATCCATGCAAATTTTCATAAAGGGACTTGATTTTTCTCTGAGAATAATGTATACTTTTATAAAAGCATTGAAATAAGTGTGGGAGTGATAATATGCAGAGAAAGGAAAACAATTTCAATCAAATAAAAATTGCAAAATTCATTCTGAAAAAAGGTGAAACCTCCAAACAGGAAATTGCATCTGAATTGGGACTAAGTATGCCTACAGTTTTGCAGAACGTAAAAGAACTTGTTCAAAACGGACTGGTAATAGAAACTGGAAAATATGAGTCTACTGGCGGAAGAAAGGCAGCAGTTTTGTCTATTGCAGAACAATTCAGAACAGCTGTGGGAATTGATATAACTGCCAATCATATCAGTTATGTCCTTATGGATCTTTGTGGTAAAGTGATTGCGAAAAAACGAATGAAATCAGTATTTGCAAATAATTCTGCGTATTATGAAAATGTTGCCGATAATCTGGAAACGTTTTTGCGTGATACAGATGCTGATAGAAAAAAAATTCTTGGTGTAGGATTTTCTTTGCCCGGAATCATAAATAAACACGATGATGTTCTTGTACGTTCTCATGTGTTGAAACAGAACCACATGAATCTGAAACCATTAAGTCAGAGGATTCCATTTCCTGTTTCATATGAAAATGATGCCAATAGCGCTCTGTTTGCGGAAACACATCATATTGACACGGATATGATCTATCTTTCTCTTAGCAATAGCGTTGGCGGAGCAATTTATCTGAACGGGAAAATTTTTGAAGGCAATCATCGCCGAAGTGCCGAATTCGGACACATGATCTTAGAATTCAATGGAAAAACCTGTTACTGTGGAAAAAAAGGCTGTGCTGATGCATATTGCTCAGCCACAGTTCTTCTGAATTATGCGGATTCCTTAGAGGACTTTTTTGACCGTCTGCAAGCCAGCGATACAGAAATTCAGACAGCGTGGGACAACTATCTGGATCGCCTTGCTGTTCTGATTACCAATCTGAGAATGGCATTTGACTGTGATATTATGCTCGGAGGTTATGTGGGCGGTTATCTGAAAAAATATATGCCAGAACTGAACTGTAAGGCAGTACAGTATAATATGTTTGAAAACGACACCCTATATCTGAAAAATTGTACCTATGAACGGGAAGCATCAGCTATCGGTGCAGCAATGTATTTCTTTGATTCTTATCTGAATTCTTTGTGAGACAATTTATAAACGTAATGCCTCGGGTTATTGCTCGGGGCTTTTTTGTGCACTTTGTACAAAACAGAAACTTTGTATTTGTAAGAAAAAGAGAAACTGTGTTTTTTCGACAAAAGCTATTGACAAACACACGAGGATCGTATATACTGTAGTTAGTTACATAAAATGTTTTATAAAAGTGACTATAAAACAAATGAACGAGTAAAAATTGATATTAAAAAGGAGCGATTGTTATGTTACAGCAGGTTATGACAAATCCAAAGGAAATCACATTCAACGAGGTGCCGGTACCGGAAATCACAGCAGATCAGGTTCTGGTGAAGATTATGAAAATCGGTGTGTGCGGTTCGGACATCCATGTGTATCACGGAAAGCATCCGTTTACCTCTTATCCGGTTACACAGGGACATGAGGTGTCCGGCGAAATTGTAAAGCTCGGAGAAAATGTGAAAGGCTTTACAGTGGGACAAAAGGTAACGATTCAGCCGCAGGTGGTATGCGGAAAGTGCTATCCCTGCCGTCATGGCAAGTACAATCTCTGTGAAGAACTCAAGGTTATGGGATTCCAGACAACAGGTACAGCTTCCGAATTTTTTGCTGTCGATGCTGCAAAGGTAACAGCACTTCCGGAAGATATGTCCTATGACGAGGGCGCAATGATCGAACCGTTGGCAGTTGCTGTTCATGCAGTAAAACGTGCAGGCGATGTCAAGGGTATGAAAATTGCAGTTCTGGGCGCAGGTCCAATTGGAATTCTGGTAGCACAGACAGCAAAAGGTTTGGGCGCTGAAAGCGTAATGATAACTGATGTCAGTGACCTTCGTCTGGAAAAGGCAAAAGAATGCGGCGTTGATTTCTGCATCAATACGAAAGAAAAGGATTTCGGCGAGGCAATGCTGGAGAATTTCGGACCGGATAAAGCAGATGTGATCTACGATTGTGCAGGAAACAATATCACCATGGGTCAGGCTATAAAGTATGCGAGAAAAGGCAGTACAATTATTCTTGTAGCTGTATTTGCCGGTATGGCTGAGATTGATCTTGCAGTACTGAACGACCATGAACTTGATCTGAATACATCTATGATGTACAGAAATGAGGACTATATTGATGCAATAAGTCTTGTTAATGAAGGAAAGGTTGCGCTTAAGCCGCTGATTTCCAAGCACTTTGCTTTTAAGGATTACAAGGCAGCATATGAGTACATAGACTCAAACAGAGAAACAACCATGAAGGTTATTATTGACGTTCAGGAATAGCATGAAAAGCGAGGGGCAGGAAATGAAAGATAACGATACAAATATCAAAATACCGTTTATCAGTAAATTTGCTTATGGTATGGGTGATGTAGGCTGTAATTTCAGCTGGATGTTTGTTGGTAATTTTCTTATGATTTTTTATACCGATGTATTCGGTATCAGTATGAGTGCTGTTGCTGCATTGATGCTGTTCTCCCGATTCTGGGACGCCATAAATGATCCAATTGTAGGCAGTCTGACTGACCGAACAAATACTCGCTGGGGACGTTATCGTCCCTGGCTGCTCATCGCAGCACCGCTGACCGCAATTGTGCTGATGATTTCATTTTGGGCACATCCGGACTGGAGCAGCACTGCCAAAATAGTATATATGACCATAACCTACTGTATTCTGGTACTGGGTTATACCTGTGTCAATATTCCATATGGAACTCTTTGTGGTGCTATGACACAGAACATTGAAGAACGTGCAAAAATCAACACCTTCCGTTCCGTCAGTGCCATGATTGCCATAGGTATTATCAATATTATCACACTACCCCTGATTTCCAAACTGGGCGGCGGCAGTGATAAGCGTGGTTATCTGCTGGTAGCTGTACTTTATGGTGCAATTTTTGCTGCCTGTCATATTTTCTGCTTTGCTAAGACAAAGGAAGCAGTAACCATTCCGGAAAAGAAGAAAATCCCCATAAAGCTGCAAATTCAGACTGTGCTTCAGAATAAGCCCTATCTGCTGGCATTACTGGGACAGTTCCTGTTTGGTGTAACACTCTATGGAAGAAATGCAGATGCATTGTACTATTTTAAGTATGTGGAGGGATCTGAATCCCTGTTTACTACTTATTCCATGGCAATTATTATTCCATCAATTATAGGAGCCGGACTGTTTCCTATTATTTTCAGATGGACAGGAAATAAAGGCAGAGCTGCCTCTATATTAGCACTTGGAACAGGTGTGTGTATGCTGTCACTGTATCTGTTCAGCCCCGTAAAGACACCGGTTCCGTTCTATATCTGTTCCGGTCTGACACAGTTTTTCTTTGCAGGTTTTAACACAGCTATTTATGCCATTATTCCCGACTGTGTAGAATATGGAGAATGGAAAACCGGTGTCCGCAATGACGGTTTCCAGTATGCTTTTATTTCACTTGGAAACAAAATTGGTATGGCAATCGGTACATCTGTTCTTGCAGCAGTACTGGGAGCAGCTGGTTTTGAGGCAAATATGCAGCAGAATGAAAATGTGCTTTCGATTATGAAACACAGCTTTTCTACCATTCCGGGAATTCTTTGGATAGTCACAGCAATTGCACTGTTTTTCTACAGACTGAACAAGAAATCCTATAATAAAATTGTAGCTGAAATCAAGGAAAGGAGCAATACTAATGTTTGATGTAACAGCTTTAGGTGAAATGCTGATTGATTTTACCATGCAGGGCAGGAATGAGCAGGGACAAAGAATATTTGCTCAGAATGCAGGCGGTGCACCGGCAAATGTCATGGCGGCTATGGCGAAGCTTGGCGCAAAAACTGCCTTTATCGGAAAAGCCGGAAATGATATGCACGGAAGATTTCTGAAAGAAACCCTTGATAACTGTGGCATTGACAGTACAGGTTTTATATTAAGTGATGATTATTTTACCACCCTGGCGTTTGTAGATGTCAAAGAAAATGGAGAACGTGAATTTTCTTTTGCAAGAAATCACGGTGCAGATAAAATGTTATCAATAAAAGATTTACCTCTTGAAACAATCTCAAACAGCCATATTTTACACATTGGTTCAATTTCACTTACAGCTGAACCGTGCAGGAGTGCTACTATGTGTGCTGTAAGAGAAGCAAAACGTGCAAACTGTGTAATATCATATGATCCGAATTATAGAGCATCTTTGTGGAGCGGAAAACAGGAAGCTGTCAGTCAGATGCGCAGTATGCTGAAATATGCTGATCTGGTTAAGATTTCTGAAGAAGAAACAGAATTGATGACAGACGAATCCGACTATGAAAAAGCAGCAGAAGCCTTGTTGCGTCAGGGAGTGAAAGTTGCTGTAATCACATTAGGCAAACTGGGCGCTTATGTACGGACATCTGACGGCGGTCAGATCGTCAAGGGTTTCAGAAATAAAGCATTAGATGCAACCGGAGCCGGCGACGCATTCTGGGGTGGATTTCTCTACCAGTTCTGTCGCTGCGGAAAACTTCCGGAAGAGGTATCTGTTTCTGAAACGGCATCATTTGCAGATTTCGGAAACGCTGTTGCAAGTGTCTGCGTTGAAAGCTATGGAGCGATTCCGGCAATGCCAACCATGGAACAGGTTATAGAAAAAATGCAGGAAGAAAGGCAGGAATAAAACATGGAGATAAAAGATATTGCAACAGGACTACAGCATATTGGTATACCAACAAATGATATTGCCGTGACTATTGCATTCTACGAAAAACTAGGATTTACCATTGCACTGCGTACAGAAAACAAGGAAGCAAAGGAACAGGTTGCTTTTTTGCAGCTTGGCAATCTGATGATTGAGACCTATGAAAACCGTCAGGCTGCAATGTGTTCAGGTGCAGTAGATCACATTGCAATTGATGTGAAAGATATTGAAGCAGCGCTTTCCTTTGTAAACGAGCGAAATCTAAATAATCTTAACGATTGTATTCATTTTCTTCCGTTCTGGGAAAATGGCGTAAGATTTTTCAAAATCGAAGGTCCGAATAAGGAAATAATCGAATTCAGTCAGATTGTTTAAAATATCGATGCACCCTATTAAGGCACGGATAATCTTATCCGACAGTCTGATGGGGTGCATCATTTTTTTACTTGCTATTTTATATTGTTCGGAACAGATTCAACCAGATCTTTTACAATATGAATCTCTCCACGGAGCTTTAAAAGCTGATGCAGTATCTTGCTCTGCTGTTCCTTTATTTCGGCAAGGTCATCAGCGTAAATATTACCTGTGCTGTTCACTCGTCTTGCAATCTGATTGATGTTATTTGAAGCAGATGAAGAATCGATTATCAACTGTTTCATTTGCTCTTTATCAAAATGTACGATTACACCTGTTAAAATCATCACTCTGATAAACTCACTTTCTGAACGAAATCTGCTGTTTTTAAACTTCTTATCAATTGCATCTTTTTCTTCCTGGCTGACACGAATTTTCAGCCACTTATTTCTCTTTTCTGACTCATTCATTTTATGTTTCCTGAAATGATAGAATATCTTAATAAGAATAATATTAATTTAGCTGGTGCAGTTCATGATTTTACTAATCCGGAAACAGGAAAGAATTATATGTTCTTTCCAAAAGAAAGTTATAAATTCTGATTCATCAGGCAGTCCTATTTCAAAAAAATAAATATCACAACTTAGCATTATGCTGAAAATCACAATCAGCATAATGCTTTTTTCTATTCTTAATTCTTTCATTTGTGAAAATGTCGAAGGCTTAAAAACAGGTTCAAACACTATGTATAATTATAAGTGATTTTTCGAGTTATTTCTGCTTCGTCAAGGATAATACTCTACGAAAATAAATGTGTCTAATCCATATTTCGGCGGATATTTTTATTCTATGCAATATTCAAAATATGTCGAATGTGCGATTGCATGATATAGTAAAGCCCCGATGAGTTTCAGATTTTTGTCTGTCTCATCGGGGCTGTTTCATTTTATCGATTTATAAAGATTTAACCATATATTTAGGTATGCGCTTTCTACCGGTATTGTGCATAATCCATTCTCCTGCGGTGGCGAAGAAGAAATCACCCTTTGGCGGCTTTTTTGCTGTCCGAAAAACGGAAAGGAGGTTAAAACATATGGTGCTCAAAATTACACCGAAGCAACGGACAAAAATCAATATGCTTATTTACAAACTTTGCAGTCGATTTTTTAAGCAAATTCGATTGAGCCAAAACGCCGATATATGGCTCAAAACAAATTGTTTACAACAGAATTAGAGCCATTTTGGCTCAATGACGAGATATACCCCATTGGGAAAAGAAGCGGTTTTCGGTATCGTGCACGGAGAAATGCGCTGAAATTACGGCATTTGAGAGTCCGCTTATTCTTATGCCCTGTGGGGCATGTCCTACGGTATAACAAGCAGGGACTTTGTGTGCCAAAGTCCCAATC
>JBJERB010000017.1:0-3740 GCA_051882055.1 Oscillospiraceae bacterium | reverse complement strand
CAATGCTGTTATTGCCGGTCTTAAACCGTTGCTTAGTAATGGGGTTGATTATTAGGGGTGATTTAAATGACAATACAAATAACAAACGGTTATATAGCTTATGTGGATTTCAATTCCCTCGGCTATCAAGGCGAAACCAACGCCCGAACTGTAGATATCGACCAGCCTGTGGTGTCAGGGGCAGATACGTATAGGCTTAGAATTGAATATGCTGACGGCGTTATCTATGATGTGCCGATAATTGACGGAAAGGTTGCTGTCACAGCAAGTATGCTAAGGCTTGTCGGAACTGTTGAGTGTCAGTGGCTGGCTACAAAAGTTGTGGAAGATAGTTATGCTCTTGTGGCTAAAAGTAATGTTTTTACTTTGGAAGTAAGAGCAAGCATATCAGACGATGTTGCACCTATTCCAACGCCTGAAATTGCACTATCAGCTCTTGATGAAATAAGAGAAAAGGCTGTTACAGTGGCAGAAAATTCTGAATCTGCACAGCAGTCTGCTGAACAGGCACAGACATACGCAGAAACTGCACAGAACGCCTCTGAGACAGCCATTAAAGAGAGTGACAAAGTTAGTCAAGCATTAGAGAAAGTCGCCTCATACGCAAGCACAGCAAGCGACAAGGCGGATATAGCAACGGAGCAGGCTAACATAGCAGCAGAAAAAGCAGAGGAAATAACTACATTGTATGATGAGCTTAACAGCTCTTTCGAGCAACGCTTGGACGGGGGAGGTGTTGAAGATGGCTAATATAATTGAAAATGTCACACGAGCTTCAACCGCTTTTGACAAAATCAAATCGGCTATCGAGGGTAAAGGTGTGCAAGTTGGTAATTCACCTGTAGAGGAATACGCAGGGAAGATATCTGAAATTTCTGCAGGAGAGGGTCAGGAAGTGTTATATAACACAGACGGAAGGATGTATACACGGAGCATAGTTATACCCGATGATGTAACATCTATCGGCGGACAAGCTTACTACAAATGCACAGAAGTATCATCTGTAACTATCGGCAGCGGAGTTACAACGATAAATAACAATGCATTTCAAGGGTGTAATAGTCTGACAGAAATATATATCCCTGAGGGGGTTACAACAATCAAGCAGAATGCGTTCTTTAACGACCCGATTGAAACTATATATCTTCCTGCAACATTATCATCCATGGGAGCAGCTGTCTTCAGCACGATGTATTTCCGCAATGTTACATTAGGTCAGGGATTTGATATAAGTCTAAACATCGCCCTTGGAACATACACAGTAGACTGCATGCTTGCAATGTTAGAGGCACTTAAAGATAACACAGGTCTTGAGGCTAAGACCTTAACTCTTGGCAGCAAAAATCTCGCCAACCTGACAGAGGAAGAAAAGCAAATCGCAACCGATAAAAACTGGAACTTAGCGTAGGAGGGAAAATCAATGATTAAGATTACATATTTAAATCCGAGAATACTCATAGCCGATGAGGGCAAGGTGCTGACTAACGGAAGTACATACAGCCCTGTAGTGTATCTCGGAGCGGAGGAAAGCACCGATAACTGGCAGGAAATAGACGAGGCAGACGTACCGAAAGTCGAAGAGGAAAGCGAGGTGGAAATATGAAAAATAAACTTGCAAAACTGATTGATGTAAAATCCATTGTAACTATACTCCTTACAATAGTATTCAGCGTGCTGACTGTTAAGGGAGTTATAACTGGGGAGCAATTTTTAACTGTATTTACAGTTATAATTGCTTTTTATTTCGGTACTCAATATCAAAAAAAGATTAATGAAAACAAAGAAAGTGAGGAATAATTATGAACTATAATGAATTTGTAAAAAAACATGTTGGTAAAGCTATGGATTATGATGGTGTAGCTGGAGTACAATGCGTAGATCTTGCAAAATATTATCTAAAAGAGGTTTTTGATATTAATCCCGGAGCATGGGGTGACGCTCATTGTTATTACGATAATTTTAACAATATTTCAGCGTTAAAATCCAATTTTGACCGTATTCCCAACACTCCTAATTTTGTACCTAAAAAAGGTGATATAATGGTCTGGAGCGGTTCATTAAATGGTGGTTGGGGTCATATTGCTGTATGTACTGGCGAGGGAAACACTACATATTTTTATAGCTATGATCAAAACTGGCACGGTAATCATGATGCCTGTGCTAAAATTAAACACAATTATAATCATGTTTTAGGTGTACTTCGCCCTAAAAATCAATCAAAAATATTAGGATGTGAATCACATACAAATCCTTTTGTTAAAGGCAAAAATTACACTTTAACATCTAATGTTAAAGTAAGAACAGGTGCAGGAACAAAATATTCTCAAAAGAAGACTGTTGAATTAACATCTGATGCCAAAAAAAATGCACTTAATCAGACGGTTGCTTGTTTGAAATCAGGTACTGTTGTGACCGTAAATGAAGTAAAAAAGATCAGTAATAAAGAGTACTGGGGTAAAATTCCAAGTGGCTGGATTGCACTCATGTACAATGGCAAAAAGTTTGTGAAATAGTTTAAAAAAGGACGTGGATATTTATTCACGTCCTTATAATATTGTAAAGGAGATATATATAATGAAAAGTCCAATACCATGGATTGGTGGTAAAAGCCTGCTAAAAAACAAAATTCTTGAGGTATTTCCACCTGACAATAGCTATAACCGATTTATTGATGTTTTTGGTGGCGGAGGTTCTATTTTGTTTTCTAAAAACAAACATGCAGAACTTGAAGTATATAATGATGCAAATAGTGATTTAGTTAACTTTTTTAGGTGTTTAAAGCATCATCGACAAGAACTTCAGCGTGAGATAAGATACTATCTTAATAGCAGACAAATGTTTTTCGATTGTCAAGAACAAATAGATACAAGAGGTTTTACAGATATACAGAGAGCTGCTATGTTCTTTGTTTTGGTCAAATGCGGTTTTGGTGCAAGTACGCGAACATTCGGATGCAATAAGAAGAAGTTAAATACTGATCAATTTGAGCTTTTAGAACAACGTTTAGAAGGAGTTGTAATTGAAAATAAAGATTTTGAAAACATTATAAAAGTATATGATAGAGATAAAGCTTTATTTTATTGCGATCCACCGTATCATAAAACAGAACGTCATTATTCAGTTAAATTTACTGACGATGATCATAAAAGACTATGTGAAACTTTACACAATATAAAAGGTAAATTCGTACTATCGTATAATGATGATAAATATGTTCGAGAGCTCTATAAAGACTGTACCATAATTGCTGTAGAACGAAATAACAGTCTTTCACAGGGAAAATTCAAAGAGGTTATAATCAAAAATTTTTAGTATTTTTTTTAGAAAACAAATAACAAATTACGTTATTATTTTGTAAAAAGGATACTGGAGGTTAGTATGATTAAAGTTAAATTGAGACAGTTATTAATTAATAAAAATATGACTCAAATAGAGCTTTCAAAAGCTACAAACATTCGCCCTTCTACTATTTCAGACCTTTGCAACAATGTTGCTGAGAGAATAAAACTATCACATCTTGATGCTATTTGCAAGGCTTTAAAATGTGATATAAATGATATTTTAAAGCTTTAAGAAAAGTATTTTAATACAGAAAAAGCAGTGATTAGTTTCGTTTTACTGAAACATTTCACTGCTTTTTTGCGTTTTGCGTGTCAATTTTTTGCGTTTTGCGTGTCAAGCAACAACTCCGATGAATGGGGGTGTGCATTTTTGTATATATCTTAGTAATATTATTCGGG
>JBJERB010000016.1:5069-22421 GCA_051882055.1 Oscillospiraceae bacterium | reverse complement strand
ACTCCGATGAATGGGGGTGTGCATTTTTGTATATATCTTAGTAATATTATTCGGGTGCCTGTGTTTCCATTATTTTAAGTGCTGTTTTGATACCGTCAACGGCGGCAGACATAATTCCGCCGGCATAGCCAGCACCCTCTCCGCAGGGATATAGATTATCAAGTGAAACAGAGGTATGACCGTCGGTTCGGGTTATTCGTACAGGGGAGCTTGTTCTTGTTTCAGGAGCAGTAAGAATGGCGTCCGTATCTCCGAAGCATTTCATTTTATGTGAAAAATTATTTAAACCGATTTCCATCATATCAGTTATAAACTTTGGAAATATTTCTCGAAATTCTACAGGCTTTAGTCTTAGAGCATATGTGGGCTTTATACTGCTTTTAAGGCTCGGATTTCCTTCAAGGAATCCTTTTACCGTTGTTCCGGGAGCTGAACAACTTCCGGTAGAATGATATGCTTTTTGTTCTATGCTCCGAGCAAATTCAATTCCGTCAAGAGGCGAACTTCCGAAATCTTTTGGCGAAACAGATACAACTAAAGCAGAGTTGGCGTTTTTGCCGTCTCTGGCAAATTCGCTCATTCCGTTTGTTACGATCCCGAAATTTTCCGAAGCTGCCGGAACTACTGTTCCGCCGGGGCACATACAAAAAGTATATACCGCACGTCCCGATTTATCTCGGTATGAAAGCTGATATTCTCCTACAGGCAGCAATGGATTGCCTGTGTGTTTGCCGTACAGACTTTCATTTACAGCTTCCTGAGTATGTTCTATTCTTGCTCCTACCGAAAATGGCTTAGGCTCAAGAAAGATTCCTTTATCAGCAAGAAGTTCAAAGGTATCTCTTGCGGAATGACCGATAGCAAGTACTAATGCCGAGCAGGGAACAGAACATTTGTTAAAAGAAACCGAGCTGACATTATTGTCCCTGACTGCAAAATCCGAAAGCTCGCTTTCAAATTTGACCTCTCCGCCGAGAGCAATAATATGCTCTCTCATGGATTTGATTATCTTTCTCAGATTATCAGTACCTATATGCGGTTTTGCTTTAGTCAGTATGTCTTTTGGCGCACCGAATTCTACAAAGCGTTCAAGAACATATCTGCATACGGGATCCTTGATTCTCGTCGTGAGCTTGCCGTCTGAGAAAGTACCTGCACCGCCTTCTCCGAACTGTACGTTGGACTGTATGTTCAATTCTCCTGTCAGCCAGAAATGTTCAACTGATTTCATACGGCTGTCAACGTCCTGTCCCTTTTCCAATATCAACGGTTTATAACCGTTTTCTGCGAGTACAAGACCACAAAATATTCCTGCAGGACCAAAACCGGCGATAACAATTCTTCCGTCTTTTTTGACTTTAGATATTACAGGATTTATTTTACTGTTTTCCACATAAGTAAGAGAAGAATTGTTATTGTATAGACGCTTTTCTGCTTCTTTATCATTTAAACGCAGAAACACGGAATGAACAAATTGTATATTGTTTTGATTTCTTGCGTCAAGTGATGTTTTGTGAATTTCAGCTTCGGAAATTTCATTATAAGAAATCCCGGATATCTTTAAAGCTCGATTTATAATTTCTTCTTTTCCTGCATTAAGCGGACATTTTATTTGATTAACTATTATAGGCATAAATATTTATCCTTATCGTATTAAAAAATTTAAAACAACGATCCGTATTACAGACCGTTGTTTTTATTTAATCAGAAATAGTTATCTGTGCTTCATGAGATCCGTAACACCAAATATTGTTGTATTTTTTAGAATACACCATAATCTTTTTAGTCACGGCTCCTGACTTTGAAAAATCCTGCAAATCAACTTCCGCAGTTAAATCTTTTGCTTCAAGTTTATTAATAACCGAAGATGGTCCGAATATTACTGCTTTAAAGCTGGTTGGCGTATCAATAGTCACTTTTTTACCTGAAGGTTTATTAACAATATCAAAATTACTCTTGGATAACGTGAATTCTTTGGAAATATAACCGCTGCTGTCAAAAGTGACCTTAACACTTTCAATGCCGCTTTGATTTTCTTCATCCTTGTCAAATGGTATCTCGAATTCAAAAGACTTATTTAAATTCACTTCTGAAAGCGATATTGTTCCAACAGTCTTTGTGGCAGCCGATGTGTTGTCAATAACGGGAGAAATGATTTTGATTTTCTGATAAGAAAGTTCATATGGTAAACTTTTGGTATTGAATCCTGGAGGACAATCCTTGAAATCAACGTTCAAAGTCACGTTTTTTGATTTATACAGTGAGAATGTAACATCAAAATTCTTGTTTTCAACTGTATAGTTATCTGAGGATAGCTCATTGTTGTTTTCATCGTAAAATACCAGATCACTGGTGGAAATGGTTGTATCTTCGGTCAAAGTTTTTGTTTCATTTACCTTAGCGGTGATTCTGTTGATTTTGTTCAGGTTGTCATCCGAACCTGTTACTGTTATAGTAGCAGGGGATACTGAAGTCTTTTTCAATATAAGACCGTTTCCTGAATTTATATTGGGTGCTTCCGCCTCTATATCAAAGGTACGTTCTCCGTAATGTTCAAATGTTACTTGAATTGTTTTTGGATAGCATCCCAAAATTTCACACTGATCCGAAGAGTGTGCAGACTTTGCCACCACTTCAAGACTGTATGTGCCTTCTTTTGTAACATCGTCAAGATTAACCGAGGCAATCAGATCGTTTTCGGTATATCCGCCGATTTCATATTTCATGCCTTTTATTTCCACGGTGGCTGTTATATCTTGATATCCCACAGCTCTTAAACCCTTTTCCTGAGCTATTGTTCCGTCAAGGGAGAAAATAACCGGTACGTTGGATACTTTAAGGGTTGTGGTAGGATACTGGGTTATTGACAGAACCACCCATATTATTACGGCTATAATAATCGCAAGGATACGTAGAAAAAAATCGGATTCAAGATTCTTTGGGGGCTTTGCTTTTTTTATCTTTTCCATTTAGAAATCACCCTTCCTGCGAAATTATCCTTGCCGGAACCGGTATCCCTTTCTGGTACAAGACGGCTGTATAGAAGCTTTCTGAGACTTTCTCTTGTAAATCCACGAGTTAATTCACCGTTTTCGGCAACGGAAATAGTACCGGTTTCTTCTGAAACAACAACTACGATTGCATCTGAATTTTCGCTCATACCTATTGCCGCTCTGTGTCTTGAACCAAGCTGTTTGGCTATCAGCTCTTCTTTCTGAGGCTTGGGAAGAAAACAACCGGCTGCAAGAATAACTCCGTTTCTTATTATTACCGCACCGTCGTGGAGAGGAGTGTTGGGATAAAAAATGTTTCCAAGTACTGAAGAGGACGGCACACAGTTTAATACAGTTCCGGTATCGACCTGTTCTCCCAACCTTGTTTTTCGTTCAAAAATGATAAGTGCTCCCGTACTGGTTGAAGATAGATTCTGTGCTGCGTCGCATACTGCCTCAATACAAACTTTCCATCTGTCTGAATAATCGGTATCATCGTTATTTGGTAGAAAATTAAGCTCAGCCAGCTTGGTTCTTCCCATTTTTTCAAGTATTCTTCTGAGTTCCGGCTGGAACATAATAATAATTGCAAGGAATCCCCATTCAAAACATATCTTAAGCAGGAATCTCATTGTCTGGAGCTTAAAGGCAATAGCAATAACATATGCTGCCACAAGGACAAGAATACCTTTGACCAGTTGCTGTGCTCTTGTTTCACGTATAAGTTTTATTCCGTGATAAATAAGATACGATAAAACAGCAATATCAAATACATCGTTAATTCTGATGTATTTAAAAACATTCCATATCATGTTTAATCCATCAATGATAGCTTGTATCATAGTGTACCCCATCCTCCTTTCAAATTTTTTTAGGAGTTATTATTTAAAACTTTATAGTAGAAATTATATTGAAAAATTCTGTAATAGGTTTTGATATCGTGTATTGCCCAGTCCTTGACAGGAAATCAGCGAATTAAAATCTTTGTGTTCTTTCCATAGCGGGGTCAATGCTTTGAATTTTCACAAATTGATATCGTGACATCGCCCGTCCGGCGTTAGGACCCCAGTCTGAGCTAAGACTATTATAGCATATTATTTGATTTTTCACAATAGGAAATGCAAAAAAAGTCCATATAAATCAAAAATCCTTTGACATTATTATTTGCCAAAGGATTTAAATGGTCATTTTCGATAATTTTTCAGCGTGTTTACAAGCATATCGACCTGCTGCTTGTTATTGAACACCGATGGTGAAAATCTGATTACTCCCTGAGAAAGGGTGCCTAAAGTTCTGTGGGTGAGACCTGCACATTGAAGTCCGCCTCTTAAAGCAAAACCTTTTTCGCTGAGGTAATTTGCAACTTCCTGTGAATTAAAATCACCGATATTGAAAGCCACAATGGGTGTGTATTCGCAGTTGTATCTGAATATTTTTATATCGGGAATGTTTTTTATTCCTTCTATGAATCTGTCACACAACCCCGTTTCGTGAGAATAAATGCGTTTGGGAGTTTTGCTTTTAACGAATTTAATTCCTTCTCCCAGCCCCAGAATGCCCACAGTGTTTATAGTTCCGCTTTCAAGTCTTTCAGGCAGAAATGGAGTCTGAGAGAGTTCTGCCGAGGTAGCACCTGTTCCGCCTTCAATAATTGTTGACAAAGAGTATTTGCCGTCGCTTATGAGCAACCCTGTGCCTGTGGGACCGTAAAGTGATTTGTGACCTGCTGTGCATAAGAAATTAAATCCGTCATTCATAGACAAATCCAGTATTCCGCATGCCTGAGCACCGTCTGCAATAAAGCACAATCCGTGTTTTTTGCAAAGCTGTGCAATTTCTTTGTAGGGAAGTATTCGTCCTGTTACGTTTGACGCTATAGTGCAGCAAATACACTTTGTATTATTGTTAATGAGCCTTTCAAAATTTGATATGGTCTGTTCTGTGTCCTCGGTAATTTCGGCTATTGAGAATTCTATTCCACGCATATTTGCCAGTGTATATACCGGACGTGCAACTGCGTTATGCTCATAATCGGAAATAATTATATGTCCGCCGTACTGCATAATTCCCTTTATCGCCATGTTTAACGCAAAAGTGCAGTTGGGCGTGAACGCCACGTTTTCCGTTTCCGCATCAAACATTTCTGCTGCTGATTCACGTACCTTAAATATTTGATTTGATACCTGCATTGACAGTCGGTGTCCGCTTCGGCCGGGATTTCCGCCATATTTTATGATTGCACGGTCTACTGCATTTTTTACGGATAGGGGTTTGGGAAAAGTAGTGGCAGAGTTGTCAAAATTGATTGTTTTCAGCAATAACGTTCCTCCTTTCTTTATAATTTGAAAATATATCAGTATATTTTAAAAACTTCTTTATGAGGAATGTTGTTTTCTTCTAAAATGTTAATAATAGAATCTGCGTCATCTTTTATGAGAAGAGAATAACCGCACCCCGAACCGACATTTTTCGGCGTCTTTTCTATTTCGCAGTAAATTCTTTTGCCGTTTAATAATGTTTTCGCTTTCATGGCATAAGTTATTGATGTCATTGTGATTAATGTTCTGTTCATAAAAATTCCACCCTTTATAATTTCAACTTGCGTTCCTTGATGTTAATTTCATTGAAAAGGTTTTGTCAGGGCAGGGGATAAAGATATATTAAGGGGAGCCTCTTATCTTTAAATTCTGAAAGACGAGGCAAGCCCCTTATTTAATATATGCCGCTTGGAGTGTTCGGGTTAAATGTTTTGCAATAATCATTATTAATAAATTAAAAACAATGTTGTGTTTGCTATTTACAAATCAGTTGTAATGTGTTATAATAATCTCTGTAAAAGTTTGTGATATTTTAAGGAGGAGATAAAAGTGCAGAAAGCTTATCTTATTTTGGAAAACGGCACAATTTTTGAAGGTAAAAGCTTTGGAGCACAGGGAGAAGCTATTGGAGAAATTGTTTTTACAACGGCTATGACCGGTTATTTGGAAACATTGACCGATCCTAGTTATTACGGTCAGATTGTCGTTCAGACTTTTCCTCTTATCGGAAATTATGGCGTTATTCCCGTTGATTTTGAAAGTTCATGTCCCCATGTTAAAGCATATATAGTAAGAGATTGGTGTCAGGAACCCAGCAATTTCCGTTGCGAGGGCAATCTTGACACTTTTTTAAAGAAAAACAATATCGTGGGTCTTTATGGAATCGATACCCGTGCATTGACTAAAATCGTTCGCGAGTCGGGCGTTATGAACGGTAAAATAGTAACCGAAGGTTCGGGATTCGGGCTTTCTGATTTGAAAAATTACAGAATTGCGGACGCTGTAAAGAAAACCACATGCAAAGAAGAAAAGGTCTTTTCTCCTGAGGGCGAAGTTAAAAGAAGAGTTTGTCTTTTTGATTTCGGTGCTAAAGATAATATAAGACGGGAGCTTGTAAAGCGTGGGTGCGAAGTGACGGTCGTGCCGGCATATACATCTGCCGAAAGGGTAGCTGAACTTGATCCGGACGGCATTATGCTTTCAAACGGACCGGGAGATCCTGCGGATAATATTGAAATTATTGAAGAACTTAAAAAGCTGGCTGAAAAGAAAATACCTACCTTTGGAATATGTCTTGGTCATCAGCTGCTTGCCTTGTCTCAGGGCGGAAAAACGGAAAAGCTTAAATACGGTCATCGTGGAGCTAACCAGCCCGCTGCCGAGCTTGAAACAGGAAAAGTTTATATTACAAGCCAGAATCACGGATATGCTGTTATCAATGATTCCATGGGGGATAATGCAAAAGTCTCTTTTGTAAATGCAAACGACGGTACCTGTGAGGGAATTACTTATCTGAATATGCCTGCCTTTTCGGTGCAGTTCCACCCTGAAGCATGCGGAGGTCCACTTGATACAGGATTTTTGTTTGACAAATTTATGGCTTTGATTGATAATAATAAATAATAGATACATCTAAGGAAAGGATTGAATATCGTGCCTTTAAATAAAGATATAAAAAGAGTGCTTGTAATAGGTTCCGGTCCTATAGTTATCGGTCAGGCGGCCGAATTTGACTATGCCGGTACTCAGGCATGCCGTGCATTAAAGGAAGAAGGGCTTGAAGTAATACTCATAAACTCCAACCCCGCCACTATTATGACAGATAATGCAATGGCAGATAAAATATATATCGAACCGCTTACACTTGAAACAGTAAAACGTGTAATCAAGAAAGAAAAGCCGGACAGCCTGCTTTCTACTTTGGGAGGACAAACGGGTCTTACCCTTTCAATGCAGCTTGCAAAAGAGGGCTTCCTTGAAAAACATGGCGTGAAGCTTCTCGGTGCAAATCCTGAAACAATAGATAAAGCCGAAGACAGACAAATGTTCAAGGATACAATGGAGTCAATTAATCAGCCTTGTATTCCGTCTTTGGTTGTTAATACTGTGGAAGAAGCTGTTGAATTTGCAAATCGTGACGGAATAGGCTATCCGCTTATTATACGTCCTGCTTTTACTTTGGGCGGTACCGGCGGCGGTATTGTCAATAACGAAACCGAGCTTAGAGAAATCACAAGAAACGGACTCTATCTTTCTCCTATTACTCAGGTGCTTGTTGAAAAATGTATTGCAGGCTGGAAAGAGATTGAGTTTGAGGTTATGCGTGATGCAAAAGGTAATGTTATTACCGTTTGTTCTATGGAAAACTTTGACCCTGTTGGAGTTCATACGGGAGATTCCATTGTCATTGCTCCTGCGGTTACTCTTGCCGATAAGGAATATCAGATGCTGCGTTCGGCGGCTTTGAAAATAATTGATACACTCCAGGTTGAGGGTGGTTGTAACTGTCAGTTTGCACTTAATCCGGATAGCTTTGAATATGCAGTTATAGAAGTTAATCCTCGTGTTTCACGTTCATCTGCATTGGCTTCAAAAGCAACAGGTTATCCTATTGCTAAGGTTGCGGCTAAGATTGCTATCGGATATACTCTTGATGAGATAAAGAATGCAGTTACCGGAAAGACATATGCTTGTTTTGAACCGGCACTTGACTATGTAGTAGTTAAATTGCCTAAATGGCCTTTCGATAAGTTTGTTTATGCAAAGAGAACTCTCGGTACACAGATGAAGGCAACGGGAGAGGTAATGGCAATAGGTACAACCTTTGAACAGGCAATTATGAAAGCCGTCAGAGGTGCCGAAATAGGTCATGATTGTTTGATTTCGCCTAAGATGATTGAATTGTCTGATGAAGAAATAGAGTCAAGACTTCATGAATGTAACGATGAAAGACTGTTTGTGGTTTATGAGGCTCTCAGAAGAGGCGTTTCGGTGGATAAGATCCATGAGATCACTAAAATCGACGAATGGTTCCTTTATAAACTTTGCAAGCTTATTAATGTGGAAAAGGAGCTTGCTAAGGGAGATCTGAATCCGGAGCTTTATGAAACTGCTAAGAAACTGGGATACCCCGATAAGGTTATTGAAAGAATATCGGGTGCAAAAATAGAAAAGCCAATGCATGCCGTGTATAAAATGGTTGATACCTGTGCGGCTGAATTCTCCGCCCAGACTCCTTATTTCTATTCCACATATGATAAGGAAGACGAAGCAGAAGAATTTATATCTAATAAGAATTCAAGTAATAAAACGGTTATAGTTTTCGGCTCAGGTCCTATCAGAATCGGTCAGGGTATTGAATTTGACTATGCCTCTGTTCACTGTGTATGGGCATTGAAAGAACACGGTTTTGATGTTGTAATTGTAAACAACAATCCGGAAACTGTTTCTACTGACTTTGATACTGCCGACAGACTTTATTTTGAACCTCTTACCAACGAAGATGTAATGAATATTATCAGGATTGAGAAGCCTTACGGCGTTGTTGTTGCGTTCGGCGGTCAGACAGCTATCAAGCTTACAAAGCATCTTGCTGAAAACGGAGTAAGAATTCTCGGAACTCCTCCTGATTCTATTGACGCAGCCGAAGACAGAGAGCGTTTTGATGAGCTTCTTGAGAGACTTCAAATTAAACGTCCTGTTGGCTTTACGGTAATGACCACAGAAGAGGCTCTTGAAACAGCCAATAAAGTTGGTTATCCTGTACTGATGCGTCCGTCTTATGTACTGGGCGGTCAGAATATGATTATAGCATTTAACGATGACGATATCAAGGAATATATGGCTATAATTCTTGCTCAGGAAATAGAAAATCCGATACTCATAGATAAATATCTTATGGGTACTGAAATTGAGGTCGACGCAATATGCGACGGAGAGGATATTCTTATTCCCGGAATCATGGAGCATATTGAACGTGCGGGAATCCACAGCGGTGACTCCATTGCGGTTTACCCTGCTTGGAATGTTTCAGATAAGCTTCTTGAAAGAATTGTTGACTGCTCAAAGAGATTGGCTATTTCACTTAACACTAAGGGGCTTGTAAATATTCAGTATCTGATTTATCATGACGAGCTATATGTTATCGAGGTAAATCCACGTTCTTCAAGAACAATACCGTATATTTCAAAGGTTACCGGAGTACCTATGGTGGATCTGGCAACAAGAGCAATGCTTGGTGAAAAGCTTGCTGATATGGGATACGGCACCGGACTTTATCCGAATTCTCCGTATGTTGCCGTTAAAGTTCCTGTGTTCTCCTTTGAAAAACTGATTGACGTTGATAACCACCTTGGCCCTGAGATGAAATCGACGGGAGAAGTTCTTGCCGTTGCCAACTCGCTGGAGGAAGCTCTGTATAAAGGTCTTACCGCAGCAGGATATAAGCTGGGCAAAAAAGGCGGAGTACTGATTACCGTAAGAAATTCCGATAAGGGCGAAATTCCTCAAACGGCTAAAATGTTCTATGATCTGGGCTTTGATATATACGCTACAAGAGGAACATCAAAGGTTCTTACAGAACATGGAATACCCAATGAAATTGTGGATAAAATTCATGAATCAGATAAAAATACGCTGACACTTATAGAAAGCGGTAAAATCGCTTATGTTATTTCCACGTCTTCTAAGGGTAGAATTCCTACAAGAGATTCTGTAAAAATCAGAAGAAAAACCGTTGAGAGAAATATACCTTGTCTTACATCTATCGATACTGCAAATGCAGTTGCTTCCTCAATCAGGAGTAAATATTCCGAACATTCAACAGAAATTGTTGATATCAACAACATGAGAACCGAAAAGCAGAAGGTTCATTTCACAAAAATGCAGGGCTGCGGAAACGATTATATTTACTTCAACTGCTTTAATCAGACGGTAGATAATCCCGAAGGACTTTCAATCAGGCTTTCCGACCGTCATTTTGGAATCGGCGGAGACGGAGTTATCCTTATATGTAAATCCGACGTGGCAGACGGTAAGATGAGAATGTTCAATCTTGACGGTTCCGAAGGAAAAATGTGCGGTAACGGAGTTCGTTGTGTAGCTAAATTTATGAGAGATAACGGACTTGTTGATAAGGACGATATCACCGTTGAAACTTTAAGCGGAATCATGAAAATAAACCTTCAGCGTCATTACGGAGAAGTTTGCGGAGCTACTGTAAATATGGGCAAAGCAATACTTGATCCGGCTGAAATACCGGTTACCCTTGAGCCTGACAAAAATGGCAGAGTGGTTGACAGAAAGGTTAATATCGGCGGTAATGATTATAATATCACCTGTGTTTCAATGGGAAATCCCCACTGCGTTGTATTCATGAATAATGTAGACGGCCTTGATATAGATAAAGTGGGAAGAGCTTTTGAATTTGACGGAATATTCCCTGAACGTGTAAATGCTGAATTTATAAAAGTAATAGACGAGCATACACTTAAAATGAGGGTATGGGAGCGTGGCTCCGGTGAAACATGGGCTTGCGGAACAGGTGCATGTGCAGCTGCGGTTGCCGCCGTTTTGAACGGATATTGTAAAAAAGATACGGATATAACCGTTAAGCTTAAAGGCGGAGATTTAACGATTCGCTATACTGATGACGCAGTATATCTTACAGGAGATGCGGTAACAGTATTCTCCGGTGAAATAATTATCTAAATCTTGAAAGGAAGTTGTTTTAATGCCATCAATTAATGAAAATTTCTTGAAACTTGAAAAAAACTATTTGTTTATAAACATTGCTAAAAAAATAAATGCATATATTGAAGCAAATCCGGACAAAAAGGATAACATTATAAGAATGGGTATCGGTGACGTTACCCAGCCTATTGCAAAGTGTGTCGTTGAAGCGGTTAAAAAAGGTGCAGACGAAATGGGGGTCAAAGAGACTTTCAAAGGATATGAGGACAGCGGATCAGGATATGATTTTCTCAAAGAAGCCGTTTCAGGATATTACAAAAGCTTCGGCGTTGATATTGATGCTGATGAGATCAGAATCAACGACGGTGCAAAGTCTGACTGCGGAAATATTGTGGACATTTTCGGCGATGACAATACGGTCTTGATTACAGATCCCGCTTATCCCGTATATGTTGATTCAAACCTTATGAGCGGAAGGAAAGTAATTTTTGCCGACGCTACCGAAGATAACGGATTCAGAGCTTTGCCTGACAAAAATGTTCATGCGGATCTTATCTATCTTTGTTCGCCCAATAATCCTACAGGAGCTGCATTTACTAAAGCTGAACTCAAAGCATGGATAGATTATGCAATCGAAAACAAGGCAATTATTATTTACGACGCAGCATATGAAGCATTCATCACCGAAGAGGATATTCCGAGAAGCATTTTTGCCGTTGATGGTGCAAGAAAATGTGCTATAGAAATGTGTTCGCTTTCAAAGACAGCAGGATTCACAGGTATGAGATGTGGTTATACGGTTATACCAAAAGAACTTGAGGTCGTTGCAAGCGACGGTACTGTTGTAAGCATTTCTCAGATCTGGGGAAGACGTCAGGGTTCAAAATTCAACGGTGTATCTTATCCTGTACAGTGCGGTGCAGCCGCTGTATTTACCGAGGAAGGTCAGAAACAGATAAAAGAAAACATAAGGTATTATCAGGATAACGCCAAAGTGATTTCATCAGCTCTTGATGAGTTGGGAATCAAATATACAGGCGGAAAGAACTCACCTTACATCTGGCTCAAATGTCCTGACGGTATGGATAGCTGGGAATTCTTTGATTATCTCCTGAAAGAAGCTAATGTTGTGGGTACACCCGGTTCGGGATTTGGCAAAAACGGCGAAGGATGGTTCAGACTGACTGCATTCGGAGATAAAGATAAAACAGTTGAAGCAATGGAAAGAATCAAAAAGCTGAAATTCTAAATATGATTTAACAGCCTTGGAGCAATTCAAGGCTGCTTTTTATGTTTTATGGGAAAAATCCTTGTAATTCAAAGATAAATATGGTATAATAGTCCTAACGCTGTTGATGTGATTTTACAGTAATATTGCAATTAGGAAAGGTGCTTTATGGATTCTAAAAATTCGGCTAAACAAAGAATTGACGAATTGGTGGATTTGCTTAACTACCATAGCAGGCTTTATTATGTCGAAAACAGAAACGAGATTTCGGATTATGATTATGATATGCTCCAGCAGGAGTTAAAGTCTTTAGAAGAAAAATATCCGGAGCTTATAAGAAGCGATTCTCCTACTCAGCGGGTAGGGGGAGAAGCGGTTTCCGAATTTGAAAAAGTGACTCATAAAGTACAGATGGGTTCGATTCAGGACGTCTTTTCTTTTGAACAGGTCGAACAGTTTGTAAATAATGTCCGTCAGACAGTACCGAATCCCGAATTTGTTGTAGAGCCTAAAATTGACGGACTTTCCGTCTCGCTTGAATATCGGGACGGCATATTTACCGTTGGTTCTACAAGAGGAGACGGATTTGTGGGAGAAAACGTTACTTCAAATCTTAAAACCGTTATGTCTGTGCCTATGAGCATTTCCGATAAACTTCCTCTCCTTGAGGTAAGAGGTGAGGTATATATGCCTCATAATGTGTTTTATCAGCTGGTGGAGCAGCAGGAGAATAACGGCGATCAGCCGTTTAAAAATCCGAGAAATGCAGCTGCCGGTTCTCTCAGACAGAAAAATCCAAAGATAACGGCTAAGAGAAAGCTTGATGTTTTTTGCTTTAACGTTCAGCAGATCGAGGGGAAGGAACTGACTTCCCATAAGCAGTCGCTGGACTATATAAGATCTTTGGGGTTCAAAACAGTTCCCGGATATAAGAAAGTTTCCACTTATGAGCAAATAAAAGAATGTATTGATGAAATCGGCGAAAAGCGATTTGATTTACCTTTTGACATTGACGGAGTGGTAATAAAAGTTGATGATTTTGCTCAGCGTGAAATGTTAGGATATACAGCAAAAACCCCGAAATGGTCAGTGGCTTATAAATTTCCGCCGGAAGAAAAACAGACAAAGCTGTTGGATATTGAGCTAAATGTGGGAAGAACAGGTGCGATAACGCCTGTGGCAGTGTTTGAACCTATTTTGCTGGCAGGTACGAGCGTTTCAAGAGCCACTTTGCATAATCAGGATTTTATTGAAGAGAAAAATATTTCTATCGGAGATATTATTACTGTCAGAAAAGCAGGGGATATAATTCCCGAAGTGCTTTGTGTTGCTAAAAAGCAGGGTGAAGGTACATTTAAAATACCGGATAAATGTCCTGTATGCGGAACGGAAGTTGTGCGGTCAGATGAAGAAGCGGCAGTAAGATGTCCTAATGTTGACTGTCCCGCACAGATTTTCAGAAGTATCGTTCATTTCGCATCAAAGGGAGCAATGGATATTGACGGATTGGGACCGGCCATTGTTCAGACGTTGATAGATAATGATTTAATAAAATCGGTTGCTGATCTGTATGAACTGAAAACCGAGCAGCTTATGGAATTGGATAATTTCAAAGAGAAGTCTGCGTCGAATCTTATTAATGCTATTGAAAAATCCAAAAACAATTCTCTTGACAGATTGGTTTTCGGTCTGGGAATCCCCAATATCGGTCAGGTTTCCGCTAAAGTGCTTTGCGATAAATTCGGCGATCTTGATAATATAATGTCTGCTACTGCACAGCAGATTTCTGAAATCGAGGGCTTTGGAGATGTAATGGCACAAAGCGTCGTAGAAGAGCTTTCCGAATCCCATATGGTACGCCTTGTTGAGAGATTGAAAAAATATGGTGTGAATACTCATTATGAAAAGATTCAGATCGATAATCGCTTTGAGGGAAAAACTTTTGTCCTGACAGGTACGCTCCCCACACTTAAACGCAGTGAAGCAAAGTCTATAATTGAAAAATACGGCGGAAAGGCGAGCGGTTCGGTTTCTAAGAAAACAGACTATGTTCTTGCAGGGGAAGAAGCCGGAAGCAAGCTGACTAAGGCTCAGGAACTTGGAATTCCTATTATTTCAGAACAGGAATTTTTAGATATGACTAAATAGAAAGGATTTTGAAAATGAACATTGATATTAAGCATATTGCAAAACTTTCTCGTCTTAGAATTGAAGATGATAAACTTGAAGAATTTGAAACACAGATGCAAAACATTGTAAATATGGTTGAAAATCTTCCTGATATTGAAGATGAGCTTGTTTTAGATGAAAAAAATCCGATGATCTTGCGTGAGGATAAGGCTGTGACCGATAAATATACAAGACAGGAGCTTATGGCTAATGCTCCTCAGGTAAAAGCAGGCTGTCTTGTAGTACCTAAAACTGTTGAATAAGGAGTGTTGAAGTTGGAATTGTATGAAAAAACAGCGTCTGAATTGTCTTCCATGCTAAAAAATAAAGAGATTAGTTCTGTTGAACTTACCGAATCGGTGTTTTCCCGTATAAATGATGTTGATGAAAAAATCAATGCTTATGTAACGCTGAACAAGGAAAACGCATTAAAAACTGCTGAAGAAATCGATAAAAAAATAGCAAACGGAGAAGAGCTTTCTCCCCTTGCCGGAATCCCTATGGGAATTAAAGACAATATATCAACTAAGGATCTGAAAACTACCTGTTCATCAAAAATGCTGGGTAATTACGTTCCGCCGTTTAATGCAACTGTTATAAATAAACTGAATGACGCAGGAGCTGTAATTACCGGAAAGCTTAATATGGACGAGTTTGCTATGGGATCCTCCACGGAAACTTCCTATTTCGGAGCAACTAAAAACCCTTATGACCTTGATAGAATCCCCGGCGGTTCTTCCGGCGGTTCGGCAGCGGCAGTTGCAGCATGTGAAGCTATTGTAACTCTTGGTTCTGATACAGGCGGATCAATAAGACAGCCTGCGGCATATTGCGGTGTTGTGGGTCTTAAGCCTACTTATGGTTCAGTTTCCCGATATGGATTGGTTGCTTTTGCTTCTTCACTTGACCAGATAGGTCCGTTGGGAAAAAGCGTCAGAGATGTTGCATTGGTTCAGTCTGTAATTAACGGCCATGATAAAATGGACGCTACTTCTTCATACAGACAGAATATTGATTTTGTCGGAAATTTATCCTCAGATGTCAAGGGATTAAAAATCGGACTTCCAAAAGAATATTTCGGAAAGGGAATAGACACGGAAGTAAAGGAAGCTGTTATCAATGCCATAAAGGAGCTTGAAAAACAAGGAGCTGTTATAAAAGAGATCGAATTGCCGTCTACTGATTACGCACTTTCAGCTTATTATATTATCTCGTCTGCCGAGGCTTCATCAAATCTTGCACGTTTTGACGGCGTAAGATACGGTTTCCGTGCAGAAAACTATGACGGACTTATTGATATGTATGAAAAAACCCGTTCAGAGGGCTTCGGCGATGAAGTTAAAAGACGTATAATGCTTGGAACATTTGTGTTAAGCTCAGGATTTTATGACGCATATTACGGAAAAGCAAAGCTTTTGCAGAGAAGAATATCGGATGAATTTAACAATGCTTTTTCCGATGTTGATGTTATTGCTGCTCCTACCGTACCTACAACTGCATTTAAAATCGGTGAAAATATAGGCGATCCTTTGAAAATGTATGCGACAGATATTTGTACCGTAACCGTAAACATTGCAGGACTTCCTGCTATGTCTGTTCCATGCGGTACCGATAGCAGAAACCTTCCTGTCGGTCTTCAGCTTATAGGCAACAAATTTACCGAACAGACTCTTTTAAATACCGCATATGCTTATGAAAATATATGCGGTGGTTTTAAAATGCCTAAGCTTTAATATGAAAGGAGTGCTGAAATTATGGTAAAGGGTTACGAAGTTGTTATCGGTCTTGAAACTCATGCAGAGCTTAATACCGAATCTAAAATATACTGCGATTGTAAAAACCAATTCGGACTTGAAGTCAATTCCCAGGTTTGTCCAATATGTATGGGTATGCCGGGAACTCTTCCTACATTAAATGAAACAGTAGTTGATTATGCAATAAAAATGGGACACGCACTCAACTGTAAAATCAACAGAGTGTGCAAGCAGGACAGAAAGAATTATTTTTATCCCGACCTTCCAAAAGCATATCAAATTTCTCAGGCAGAGGTTCCGCTTTGTGAAAACGGATATGTGGACGTTATGGTGGACGGTGAGGAAAGACGAATCGGAATTACCCGTATTCATATAGAAGAAGACGCAGGAAAGCTGCTTCATTCGGATAAGTTTCACGGTTGTTCGCTGGTGGATCTCAACAGATGCGGAGTACCGCTGATTGAGATAGTTTCAGAGCCTGATATGAGAAGTTCTGCGGAAGCAAAAGCATATCTTGAAACGCTTAAATCTATTTTGCAGTATCTTGATATATGCGACTGTAAGATGCAGGAGGGTTCTATCCGTTGTGACGTAAACGTGTCGGTTCATAAGCCGGGCGAACCTTTTGGAACACGTTCGGAAATGAAAAATGTTAACAGCTTTTCGGCTGCGGTAAGAGGTATTGATTATGAAGTAAACCGTCAAATCGAAATACTTGAAAACGGCGGTACTATTGAGCAGGAAACCCGTCGATGGGACGATGTCAATGGCGTAAGCGTTTCCATGCGTTCTAAAGAGGACGCTCAGGATTACAGATATTTCCCTGAACCCGATTTGCTGACTATTGTGGTGGAGCAGGAAAGGGTAGACAGACTAAAATCCGAAATACCCGAACTTCCCAATGCAAAGATATTGCGTTATGTCAAAGACTGCGGAATGAGTC
This sequence comes from Oscillospiraceae bacterium, assembly GCA_051882055.1. Lineage (GTDB taxonomy): Bacteria > Bacillota > Clostridia > Oscillospirales > Ruminococcaceae > FB2012. Next base: position 5,325 of record JBJERB010000016.1, on the reverse strand, counting down.
AGAAGGACGCAACTTTCATTGCTGAATCGGTAGAACTGGCAGGCCTGTTTGACGCTTGTATCGAAAAGAAAAAATACCCTGCAAAATCCTATGCAACGTGGATATTGGGAGATTTGGTCAAGTATCTTAATGAAACAGGAAAGAACGTGTCAGATACAAATATAAATGCTGATAATCTTACCGAACTTGTGGGCTTGATTGAGAATAAAACTATATCAAACGCCGGCGGCAAGAAGATCTTTGCAGTTATCATTGA